>JAHDCB010000198.1 GCA_020630035.1 Gammaproteobacteria bacterium | reverse complement strand
TTCTGGCGACCCTCGGAGAGCAGATCAGAATAACGCTTGCCAGAAACCTGTGGTAACAAATCACCACATCAGCTTGAATCGCACCCTGAATACACTACACAGCACACACCACCACTGATGCAAATCGCACTGGCGCAGATTAACCCCACTGTGGGTGCTATTGAAGACAACTGTCAGCTGATGCTCACCTGTGCTGAGCAACTGCGGGCACAACAGGTTGATCTGGTGGTCTTTCCGGAGTTAGTACTCACCGGGTATCCACCGGAAGACCTGTTATTACGACCCGCCTGTCAACAGCGGGTAGACCAGGCGATGCAACGGCTACTGACACAAATACCAGGTATCACACTGGTATTCGGTCTACCAGGCATTCGCTCCGGCCGGCGCTACAATCTGGCCATCGCCGCTCGCGATGGCCAGATATTGGCTGAATATCGTAAGCAGACACTGCCAAACTATGGTGTGTTCGATGAGCACCGCTATTTTGCGACCGGCGACCAGGCAGCCACCTTTTGCCAGGGCGGCATCCGATTTGCTCTGGCGATCTGTGAAGATATCTGGCATGACCCACCCATGCAGGCCATGGCCGAAGCCGACTGGCTACTCAGTCTGCATGCCTCACCCTTTCATCAGGGCAAGGCTGCAGAACGCGAAGCCCGCCTACAATATCTGGCGCAACAACATCAGTGCCACGCCTTGTATGTGAATCAGGTCGGCGGGCAGGACGAGCTGGTATTCGACGGCGGCTCGTTTGTCGTGGCCAAGACCGGTCATCTGATTGCTCGCTGTCCGGTCTTTGCCAGCACGGAGCGCACACTTGCTCTGGACGCAGCAGGCAATCCGCAATCCGATACACCGCTGATTGCTCCCCCGGAGCCACTCGCCATCACCTACCAGGCCCTGGTGTGTGGCACCCGGGATTATGTACATAAAAATGGCTTTCAGCGGGTCATTCTCGGCCTGTCTGGTGGGATTGATTCTGCACTGACCCTGGCAATCGCTGTGGACGCCCTGGGTGCCGACGCTGTACAAGCGATCCTGTTGCCCTCACGTTACACTGCTGATATCAGCAATCAGGATGCCACCCAGCAAGCTGATATCTCAGGTGTGACTTACCACAGCCTGCCGATTGAAGCTGCGGTACAGGCCTTCGAGTCTATTCTGGATCCGCTGTTCACTGGCCTGCCGACTGACCTCACCGAAGAAAATATCCAGGCCCGCTGCCGGGGCCTGATTCTGATGGCGATCAGCAACAAGACCGGTGCCCTGTTATTAACTACTGGCAACAAAAGCGAACTGGCGGTCGGTTATGCCACATTGTATGGCGACATGAATGGTGGTTTTGCACCGCTGAAGGATGTCCCGAAGCAACTCGTGTATGCTTTGGCACGCTGGCGCAATCAGTCCAGTCCGGTGATTCCGCAACGTGTTCTGGAGCGACCACCCAGTGCTGAGCTACGTCCGGATCAACAGGACAGCGACAGCCTGCCAGACTATGCCATACTGGATGCGATCATCGAACGTTACGTCGAACAGGCTGCCTCGGTGGAGCAGATTATTGCGGATGGCTTTGATGCCGCGACTGTTCAACGAATTACCCGCCTGATAGACCGGAACGAATACAAACGGCGGCAGGCTGCGCCTGGTATCAAGATCACCCGACATGCGTTCGGACGGGAACGGCGCTATCCGATCACCAACGGTTTTTAGGCCATGCCGGAATTGCCTGAGGTCGAAACCACGCGACGCGGCATCAGCCCGTGGGTGACAGGAAAAGCGATCACTGGGGTCATCGCCCGCCGACACGCCCTGCGCTGGCCTTTACCAGACCTGGCGACTCTGTTGCCAGGTCGCACCGTGCAACGCGTCAGCCGCCGGGCGAAATATCTGCTGCTGACCTGTGATGATGCCGGTACCCTGCTGATTCATCTGGGTATGTCCGGTAGCCTGCGTATCCTGCCGACTGACACAGCCCCGGAAACACACGACCACCTGGATATTCAGTTCAATACTCACTGCCTGCGCCTGCGCGACCCGCGCCGCTTCGGCGCAGTACTCTGGACTGCAGCACCCCCGGCACAACATCCCTTGCTCCGTCATCTGGGCCCGGAGCCACTGGGTCCTGAATTTAATGCCGATTATCTGTATACCTGTGCCCGATCGCGCCGCACCGCGATCAAAACATTGCTGATGAATGGCGAGATTGTGGTCGGTGTG
>JAHDCB010000197.1 GCA_020630035.1 Gammaproteobacteria bacterium | reverse complement strand
ACCGCAGGTTGGGGGTTCGAGTCCCTCCTGGCCTGCCATTTTCGGCGGGTTATATCGTGGATAGTATCAGGCTGTCAGCGTCAATCGGATTGCTGATTGCAGCGATTGCAGGTTTTTACTGGTTTGAAGATCAGGCAGTGTGGGTTCGCCTGCTGGGTATGCTGGCTGTGATTGGGCTGGCGATCTGGGTTGCTGTGCAGACAGAGCCTGGGCGTAACCTGTGGCGGTTTGCCAGTCAGTCGCAGGTTGAAGTGCGTAAAGTGGTCTGGCCCACGCGGCAGGAAACGACCCAGACACTGTTGCTGATCGCGTTGGTTGTACTGGTGACTTCGTTGTTTTTGTGGGCAGTCGATTCGTTATTGTCCACGCTCGTCTTGTATGCCACAGGGCAGGGTTGATATGGCAAAACACTGGTATGTCGTACAGGCACTGTCTGGGCTGGAAGCACAGGCCAAGTCTTCGTTGCAGGAACGGATTACTCAGGCTGGTCTACAGGATCAGTTTGGCGAGATTCTGGTACCGACTGAAGAAGTGACTGAAATGCGTGGTGGGCAGCAATATCGCAGCGAACGTAAGTTCTTCCCCGGATATGTGCTGATCCGTATGGAGATGACGGATGAGACCTGGCATCTGGTGAAGCAGGTGCCGAAGATCATTGCATTTGTCGGTGGTACCGGTGATCGACCTGCGCCTATCAGCGAAGCTGAAGCACAGTCGATTCTGCAGTGGGTACAGGCAGGCTCAGAAAAACCGAAGCCAAAGGTTTTATATGAGCCGGGTGAAATGGTTCGGGTGATTGACGGGCCCTTCAATGATTTTAATGGTGTGGTGGAGCAGGTTGATTATGACAAGAGCCGTATGAAGGTGTCAGTGTCAATCTTTGGTCGTTCCACGCCGGTAGATCTGGAATTCAGCCAGGTAAAGAAAACATAGAGGTGCACGGCGTGCGCCCGCATGGATTTGGGTAGGGGCGCATAGTTGTGCGTCCCTACGGTATTGATGGGGTGCAAGGCCTTGTGCCCCTGCAGGCCGGGGAGAATGAGTTCGCTCATTTGTTTGCACCCGCTTTAAAGGTGATATATGGCAAAAAAGATCGACGCTTATATTAAGCTGCAAGTGCCGGCGCAAGCGGCTAATCCGAGTCCACCGGTTGGCCCTGCATTAGGCCAGCGCGGTGTGAATATCATGGAGTTCTGTAAGGCCTTTAATGCGCAGACGCAGCATTTAGAAAAAGGCATGCCGGTTCCGGTTGTGATTACGGTGTACAACGATAAGTCGTTCACCTTCGTCATGAAGTCGCCGCCAGCTTCTGTATTGTTGTTGAAGGCTGCCGGTATCAGCAAGGGTTCGGGCAGGCCGAATACGGAAAAGGTCGGTGTGGTCAACCGGTCGCAACTCGTGGAGATTGCTCAGACCAAAGAACAAGATCTGACAGCAGCTGATCTGGATGCTGCAGTGCGTACTCTGGCAGGTTCAGCACAGAGTATGGGGCTGACGGTGGAGGGCCTGGCATAATGGCGAAACTTTCAAAGCGTCAGCAAGCGATAGCTGCGAAGATTGATAAGTCCAGGGCCTATCCGGTGGCGGAAGCCTTTGCGCTACTGAATAGTCTGCCTGGTGTTAAATTTAAAGAATCCATTGATGTTGCCGTGAATCTCGGCGTTGATCCACGTAAGTCGGATCAGGTGGTACGCGGTTCTGCGATTCTGCCCGCCGGCTCGGGCAAAGAAGTCCGGGTGGCTGTATTCACGCAAGGCCCGAATGTGCAGGCAGCCGAGGCGGCTGGTGCGGATAAGGTTGGTCTGGAAGAGCTGGCCAGTGAGATTAAGCAGGGTGCGCTGGATTTTGATGTAGTCATTGCCTCGCCAGATGCGATGCGTGTGGTTGGCCAGTTGGGCCAGATCCTCGGGCCACGTGGTTTGATGCCGAACCCGAAGGTGGGTACTGTCACCACGGATGTGGCGCAGGCAGTTAAAAATGCCAAGTCTGGTCAGGTGCGTTTTCGTACCGATAAGGCGGGTATTGTCCATGCAGCGATCGGTAAGGTCGGGTTCAGTGCAGAGGCCTTGTTACAGAATTTGCAGGCGGTTTTGCTGGAGCTGAAAAAGCTGAAGCCGAGTGCGGCGAAGGGGATCTATCTGAAAAAGATCACGGTTTCTTCGACGATGGGGCCGGGTCTGAGTGTTGATCTCGCCTCATTAGATGTGTAACGATTTGGAATCCCGGTCTGAGACTGTGGAGTTATCCAAGACCGCAGGTGCT
>JAHDCB010000025.1 GCA_020630035.1 Gammaproteobacteria bacterium | reverse complement strand
CTTAAGGTTCGCAGTTACAGCTCCCAGGCAGCAACTGCGGCACGATCGGCAAACACCAGAAAATGCGGATTCAGCAGACTATCCTGCTGGTTATACCGTAGCGGCTGGCCTGTCAGATCTGTCACCTGACCACCCGCCGCTTCAACCACCGCCTGTGCTGCGGCGGTATCCCATTCACAGGTTGGCCCCAACCGGGGATACACATCCGCTGCACCCTCCGCCACCAGACACAGCTTCAGCGAGCTCCCCATACTAACCAGTTGATGCTCGCCGATTCTGTCCAGCACCTGCTGTAATCCCGCGCTGACATGGGAACGACTGGCCACCACCCGCAATGGCTGCTGACAACATTGACTGGCCTGAATCCTGACCTGCTCACCGTTCGGCTGCTGCTTCCAGGCACCAACCCCGACCTCGCCGATATAACACACCCCACTGACCGGCACCAGAACCACTCCCAACACCGGCCGACCCTGCTCAATCAGCGCAATATTGACGGTAAATTCGCCGTTACGCCGGATAAACTCTTTGGTCCCATCCAGCGGATCAATCAACCAATAGCGCGACCAGGTACTGCGTTGCGCATAGGGTATTTCAGCCGATTCTTCCGACAAAATCGGCACCTCCGGGGTCAGTTCCGTCAACGCGGCCACAATCTGCTGATGTGACGCCAGATCGGCCTCAGTCAGCGGTGACTGGTCTGCCTTCTGCTCCACCACAAAATCACGCTCATAAATCGCCAGAATCGCCTGCCCGGCTGCCTGTGCAATCTCAATCAATGCCTCACGCATGTCACATCCTTACGCTCAAACTTGCAATAACAATCGGGTCGGGTCTTCTAACGCGTGTTTAACACTCACCAGAAAACGCACTGCATCACTGCCATCAATAATCCGGTGATCATACGACAAGGCCAGATACATCATCGGGCGAATCACAATCTCACCCGCCACCACGACCGGGCGCTCGACAATATTGTGCATCCCCAGGATGGCACTTTGCGGTGGATTCAGAATCGGTGTGGACAACATAGAACCATACACACCACCATTTGAAATGGTGAAGGTACCACCGGTCAGTTCATCAAAACTGAGCGACCCGGCCTGCGCCTTCTGACCAAACTGGCGAATGGTCTTTTCCAGATCGGCCATGCTGAGCTGATCCGCATCACGCACAATCGGCACCACTAACCCACGTGGTGAACCGACAGCAATGCCGATATCGTAATAATTGTGGTACAGAATATCCTGCCCATCGACCGAGGCATTCAGTACCGGAAACTTCTGCAAAGCAGCGACCACCGCCTTGACAAAAAACGGCATAAAGCCCAGACGCACATCATGCGTCTGTTCAAACATCGTCTTGTATTGCTTCCGCAGACCAATCACAGCCTGCAAATCAACCTCATTAAAGGTGGTCAGAATGGCCGCATTCTGCTGCGCCTCCAATAACCGTTCCGCCACCCGAGCACGTAACCGACTCATCGGCACCCGCTTTTCATCCCGCCCGACACTGATCGTAGCCGGCTCCGCAACCGCCGGCACCGGTGCAGCAGCACTGGCTGGCGCAGCGGCAGATTCTGCCGCCGCAGTCTGCTGTTGCTGCAGATAACGCTGCACATCACTCTTCTGCAACCGCCCACCCTTCCCGGTCGCCGGAATCTGCCTCGGATCCAGATCGTGCTCCTTCACCAGACGACGCACTGCCGGAGTCAGCACAATATCGTCCTTATCTGCGGCGGCCTTATCTGCAGCAGCGGGTGCGGGTTCCGGTGCAGCCGCAGCCTGACCGGATGCAATCGTGGCCAATACCGCATCCGCCTGTACCAGGGCACCGGTCTGCGCCAATATCTCGCCCAGGGTACCAGTCGCTGGAGCCGGCACCTCCAGCACCACCTTATCGGTTTCTAAATCCAGCAGCGGCTCATCCTGCTGCACCGGATCGCCCGGTGATTTGTGCCAGGCAGCGACGGTGGCATCACTCACAGACTCAGGTAATGGGGGAACTCGGACTTGGATCGACATGGTTAACCTCGGCGGTTCATCGTAGTATCAATATGGCCGGTCAGGGCCTGATCAATCAGCTTATTCTGTTCTTCCTGGTGCACCTGGATATAACCAGTAGCCGGCGCCGCCGCAGAAGGGCGACCCACATACCGCACCGGAATACCCGCCTCATCCAGCGAGCGGAAACGGTGCTTGATCTGATCCCAGGCGCCTTGATTCTGCGGCTCTTCCTGGCACCAGAAACAGGTCTTTATTTGTGGATATTGCGCCATCACCGCATCAAAATCATCATGCGGAAACGGATACAACTGCTCCAGGCGAATAATCGCCACATCCTGCATATCACGGTTACGCCGCGCCTCCAGCAGGTCGTAATACACCTTGCCGGTACACACCACCACCCGCTCAATCTGCGCCTTCTCCAGCGGATCCACCTCATCCAGCACAGTCACAAAACGGTTCTGACTGAGCGCGGTCAGCGACGAGGTAGCCAGCGGATGCCGCAACAGACTCTTCGGAGTAAACACAATCAACGGGCGCAGATAACGACGCAACATCTGGCGCAGCAACAGATGAAAGATCTGCGCTGGCGTGGTCGGCACACAAACCTGAATATTATATTCCGCACACAACTGCATATAGCGTTCCAGGCGGGCGGAAGAATGTTCCGGACCCTGGCCTTCATAGCCGTGGGGCAAAAATAACACCAGGCCGCAATACAACCCCCACTTGGCCCCGGCGGAGGTAATAAACTGGTCGATCACCACCTGGGCGCCATTCGCAAAATCGCCGAACTGCGCCTCCCAGATCGTCAGGCAATTCGGTTCGGCAGAGGCATAACCATACTCAAACGCCAGCACCGCCTCTTCTGACAATACCGAATCAATCACCGTAAAGTCCGGCTGATCCGGCTGCAAATGTTGCAGTGGAATATAACTGCTGCCATCCGCCTGATTACGCCACATCGCATGCCGATGGAAAAAGGTGCCACGCCGACTGTCCTGGCCGGACAAGCGCACCGCAAACCCCTGATCCAGCAGATACGCATACGCCAGATTCTCGGCAAAACCCCAGTCCACCAGCTTATTCCCCTGCGCCATCTCGTGCCGATCTGACAACAGACGCGACAGGCGGGCATGTACCGGAAAATCATCCGGCAGCGCAAACGCACGTGCGGCAAGCTGCACCAGATGATCCTGCTGAATCTCCACTGCAACCGGCTGATCCCAGGACACACCACGAAACTGATGCCAGTCGACCTCAATCCGACGCTCGCCTGGCTGCGTGACCGCGCGTCCGACACACTCACCCCGATCAAACGCAGTACGCAGATCGTTCACCATCGCCTGGGGTTCATCCGCAGCGAGCACCCCGGCAGTCACCAACTGCTCGGCATACAGAGCACGCACCGAAGGCCGGCCACGCACCTTGCGGTACATCGCCGGCTGCGTCACCGCCGGCTCATCCGCCTCATTGTGCCCGTGGCGGCGATAACAAACCAGATCAATCACCACATCCTTATGGAACCTGGCGCGATAATCCAGCGCCAGCCGGGTGACAAAGATCACTGCCTCCGGGTCATCCCCATTCACATGAAAAATCGGCGCCTGCACAATCTTTGCAATATCAGTGCAATAAAAGGTCGAGCGGCTATCCTTCGGGTTACTGGTGGTAAAGCCAATCTGATTATTCACCACAACATGCACCGCGCCGCCGACCGCATAGCCCCGGGCCTGCGACATATTGAAGGTCTCCATATTGACCCCCTGGCCGGCAAACGCCGCATCACCGTGGATAATCACCGGGATAATCTGGCTATCATCCTGATCGTGATACCGTTGCTGCCGCGCCCGTACCGAACCCATGATCACCGGCGAGATAATCTCCAGGTGCGACGGATTAAAGCCCAGCGTGACATGAATACTGCCCTCAGCCGTGGCAATATCGTTAGAAAAGCCCTTGTGATACTTCACATCACCGGTAGACAAGATATGCGTCGCATCCAGCTCGGCGCGCTGACCGGAAAACTCCTCAAAGATCGCGGCCGGCGCCTTGCCCAGAATATTCGCCAGCATATTCAGGCGGCCTCGGTGCGCCATACCGATCACCACCTCGCGCACACCCTGCCCGGCAGCGCGCTGAATCAGATCGTCCAGCAACGGAATCAGGCTCTCCCCGCCCTCGAGAGAAAACCGCTTCTGCCCGACAAACCGGGCATGCATAAACTTTTCAATCCCCTCGGCCGCACTGAGCAGATGCAACAACCAGCGTTGTTCTGCCTGACTCAGATTCGGCTGCAACAAAGGCCGCTCCAGACGCTCCTGCAACCAGCGTTTTTCTTCCGGGCTATTGATATACATATACTCGGCACCCACCGGGCCGGTATACACAGTCTCCAGAATACGTACAATCTCGTGCAACGGCAGCTGATCCGGCGCACACAAAGAACCGGTATCAAACATCGTCTGCTGTTGCGATTCCAGGCCATAATGCGCCAATTGCAACTCCGCGAGCGGCACCGTTTCGTGCAACTGCAACGGATCAAAATGCGCATTCTGATGCCCGCGAGCACGATAGGCCGTAATCAGCCGAAACACATTCGCCTGCTGCGCCATCGCAGCATGATTCACCACCGCCTGGCGTACCGGGGCCAACAACGCCTGCCGCGTCAGATCCTGCCGCAGCGCCCGGTGCGACACCGCCTCAGAGTCGGCGCTCGGCACAGCTGGCAGTGCGGCGAATCGCTCGCGCCAGTCTGCTGGCACCGAGGCCGGATCCTGCAAAAAGGACTCGTACAAATCCTCAATAAAGGGCGCATTCGCACCGGAATAGGCAGAGACAGCACGCTGAGAAAGCACAGAATCAGGCATGAGACAATACAAGTAGAAGGCTGAAGAACTGAGTGCAGAAATATCCCCGAATAAGCGACCAACATTCTGCCGTCTGCCAACCGATAGTGCAACCAACATTGCGCGGCTCAGCACGAAAAAAAGACCCTGCCGCACACACCACTCCGCTGGCCTGCCGACCAACCAGCGCACCTGCCAGGAAACGCAACTATGCTAACCGCTGACACAATAATTACCCTGGTCGATACATATGGCTTCTGGGTAATCGGCATCGTTGCAGTCTGGAGGTTCCTCAGGTGGTGCTGGAACATCATCGGCCGCAGCCTAAGCGACCCGCAGGATGATAGTTTTCTTGACTATCAGGCACGCTTGCGCGAAGACACCTGGGTCAGCGCCTATCATCGTCTGCTGAAACAATGGTTGCTGACACCGCTGGATCGCTGGCTACAGGATGAAGACCAGCAAACCTGCCGTCCAGGTGGTCGTTGTGACCGACTGTTTGGCATCCAGCCCTGGACGACCAAAAGCTATATATTTTGTTTACGACTCGCTATAGCGTACCCACTAGTGATGGTGTTCTGTGTCTGGCTATTCGGTTTTACTGGCAGGTTGGGTGATTCCATCCTGCTGCCGGCAACAACTCCTGGCATGCGTCTTGGATTATTAATTTGGCTCAGTACACTCACCTTTGTTTTATATCGAAGTACAAAAAGTACCGGCTGGAAAGTGTGGGGCTGGATATATCTCAGCGTCAGTTTACTTATATTTGGAACCGAGTTTTTCAAAAACTCTTCTTTTGTTGCTATTGCGGCCACTGTTGGTATTGCTGTTGCTGTTGGGAATAGTGCCGTTGTCGTTGGCGCTGTTATTGTTGCTAGTCATGCTGGCTTGATAATACATTTCTTGTTAAAGCACTACACACGCCATAGGATGCAACTAAGAATCTGGCTTGGCTATAGCGTACTTATCCTGAGCCATATCCTCACCTCATTGATATTGGCCAGTATATTCCCGGAGCTCACCCTGCAGCCACTCTCCACGACCTTCCTAGTTTTTCTGGGATTATTGCCACTGCTGAATACCCTCTGGGACTGGTGCTCTCTCGGCCTGACCCGTGGCCTGCTGGCTGGTATCGTCCGGCACAAACATCCGGGTCTGTTAGCATGCATCTGGGCCTTCCTGGATATAGTGCTAGCTCTGGTCTTTTTATTAGGAATCGTGCTGACCATCACAGCTGCCCTGGCCAGCACGAATGCAATCCTGATCGCTGGCGGTAGTGAAGCCTGGTTTGATCTGCCGGGCCTGCTGACCGGAGTGCGCACCGCACCAGGCGACCCACAATATTACTGGCTGTACGCGATGTTTGTCTCGACCTTGCTGCCAACCCTGTTGCATGCCCTGATCGCAGCTGCATCAGTCATCCAGGTCGTCAATATTCCGTGGCTGCGCCGCTGGCGGCAGCGGGCAGCAGACCAACTGCCGAATCATAGCGCCCGCCAGGCTCACGTTCAGGCCTATTTCTTTTTCATCCCGCTGCTCGCAGCCGCAGCACCTTGCGCCTTGCTGTACGGCTTGTACCGACTATTGCTGGCGCATGGCGGCACACTCGGCTGTTGGCTACTGGACAGTGCCGAGGCAATCGCGCTGCTCATCTTACCTGCCACCACCTGACCGACAACCTGCCCGTGCACCCACGCTGCATCACCCTGCGCAACAACATAACAAGACCTGACTACTGAAGCTTCGCACAGCATGGCCCGTGGCCACCCGGAAAGTAACCACGGATAGTGGTTGTACCACCTGACTCAATGGCGTTATCCGGTATGGCACTCCGAGGGCGTCTGCGGCCTGGACGGCCGCAGCCGAGCCCCCACGGATGGGTTTATGGCGACCCTCGGAGGGCCTGCCGGGTAACGCTGATACTGAAGTTGACACCTGTGGCTATTTTTCATTGGACTGGCAACCTGGCAGAAACAAATTGTCACTCAGCTCATTGAAAACGCACCTGGTTTATTACACTCATCGAGTGCTACTGGAAGAAACTTGAGCTTATAGTTCGCCAAGATTTACTTCCACTGCCCGATCTTTATCCTGCAATCTTGCTGCAACCAGTTTTGCAAGCTGATAATCATCAACCAGTTCAACCATCCACTCATATGTTTCTACTGGTATTAAGTAAGCTGCAGGTTTGTTATGGTTAAGTATTGCAATAGGCGAACCCGCAGAATCATTTAAGAGCGCGGCAGGATTTTCTTTTAGTTCTGAGATACTCGCCGCATAATCCGCTAATACTTGCCTCATCGCCAAACCTCATAATAGACTTAATATAAGACCCGATTTCAGAATATATCATCACTGAAGTCACGCACTTTGCATGTTTCCGTATCAGCGTTAACTGAATTTGCTCTCCAAGGGTCGCCATAAACCTATTCGTGGGAGCTCAGCAACCTGTCCGTGCACACGCGCTGCATGACCCCACGATACAACATAACAAAACCTGACTACTGAAGCCTGAACATATGCGACTGTCAGGCGGTTAGTGCATGATAAACACTATTTGCAACAGCTTCGGCCAGCGTCACAGGTACCGCATTACCAATCTGGCGCATACATTCACTCCACGCCCCTGACAGGTGATAATCATCAGGAAATGTCTGAATTCTCGCGGCTTCCCGAACAGTAAAATATCTGATTGAGCCATCATTAAACCGGATCATGTTTTCTCCTCCCGGAACCCCATGATCTCCTGCCTTCAGTGTTTTGGATGGTTCATCAATCGGACTGCCGGTATGCCCAGGATATGACTTGGCACCGGCTTTAAACACGTGGTTATCAAACTTATTTTCTGTTCCTGGCGCGGCTAAATCATGTATCGCCTCACGCACAGTCACCCATGACTTTTTTTCAGGCCTGAAAAGACCATATTTTTTTTGTAATCGGGATGATATTTTTACAGCTGATTCTTGCAATAAGGGTCGATCTGTCTCAGAGATATGCAACCGTTGCCAATACTTGCCTGTCACCCACTGATCCCATAATAACGCGTCCTGGGAATGTGTGGCTTCCGGAAAACGCCATTGAATTTTCAGATCACTGCGAAACCCTACAATAAAAACACGTTCACGCCTTTGTGGAACACCATAATCTGCTGAATTCAGCAACCTGAACTTAACATGATATTTAAGCCCTTTATAACTTCCTTTGGTATTGATTTTTTTTAATCTTGAGCAATGATCTTCCCATGTCTCTGCATCATGTAGAGTGACATTCGGGTAAGTTAATTGCAGAATAATATATTCAAAATAAGAACCGAGGTTTTTTCTGAGCAGTCCTTTTACATTTTCAAAAATAAATGATTCGGGAACAGACTCTCGAACCGCACGTACCGCCTGCGGGAACATATCACGATTATCATTGAACGCCTGATGTTTCCCGCCGATAGAAAATGGCTGACAAGGCGGCCCACCCGCAACAACTGATAAGTCGTTTTTATATTTTTCGAATGATATATTTTTTACATCATCGTGCTTGATATTCCAGTATTTTATTTGCGCCTGACGTTTATCATGATTCATGACCAGGGTATCTACAGCATCACGATTAAACTCCACCAATAGCTTATGGCTAAAACCACTCTTTGCCATACCCAGCGCAAGCCCACCAGCACCAGAAAATAATTCGACCGAGTTAAGTTTGCCTGGGAGCATGATAGTGATCTACTTTCTCTGCAATCTGGTTAACATCTGGCGGCACGCCTCGCAAACGCTCAGCCCAAACCCTGCCAGGGTGTAACATATCCCATTCTGACTTGGCTTGTTGATACCGCCCTTTCCTTGGATCATGATTGCCAAAGCCATCTATATACGAGTTCCACAAAGGCCTATACTTGCGTGTCATGGCTGCTTCCACAGTACTGATTAAGTCTGCTTCCTGTGATTGCAGGATGATAAATCTGCATAAAAAATCTGACAATTCAAGGTTTACCGCTGCCTTGAGACTTCTGGCATATTCACTCAATCTGCTATACAAAGCCGGGTCGTTCTGTTTTGCTGACCCTTTGCCTTTCCGCCATCCAGGAAAAACTGCTTTACCTACGTAGATGGGAAGATTCGGGTCAACTGCAAAAATAGCCTGGTATTGAGGGAAGTTACCTTGATAATACAAGGCATAGACGCCACCGCCGCTAAATTTTTCATCAGGAGGTAATGTCACCATTGGTGTGTTACACATAAAACCAACAGCTGCATCAATTAACTCAGCAAAAGACGCTGAATGAAAGATATGGTTTTCTATCTGCATGGTGGGCACCTCTGAAAACGTGATGAGCGCAGCAAAGACGAGGCGAAAAAACGCAGTGTACAACAGCGTACATGAGCATTTTTTAACGAAGTATTTGCAAGTGGAATAGTTTTTAGAGGTGCCCTGGTGTCAGATTTGTAGCTAAGTCAGCCACGAGCCGCTGCACACAGGTTTCCAGCGGCTCCAGCGGATGGTCGGCCGCTCCTCGTTGCTGATATTCCACTGCGCCCTGCTGCAGGCTGCGTTTGCCCAGCACCAGCCGGTACGGTATGCCGATCAGGTCTGCATCGGCAAACATCACTCCAGGGCGCAAATCCCGGTCGTCCAGCAAGACCTCAATGCCCGCTGCCCGGAGTTCGGTGTATAACGTCTCGGCTGCCTCCTGCACTGCGGGTGTTTTGTGTCCCTGGATCGGCAGAATCATCACTTGGAACGGGGCGATGCCACCAGGCCAGCGGATGCCCTGGTCGTCATGGTGTTGTTCTATCGCAGCGGCCACCAGACGGGAAACACCAATACCGTAACATCCCATAGTCATCGGCACTCGCTCGCCTTGTTCGTCGAGGATGCGCGCATTCAGTTGTTCGCTGTAGGTGGTACCGAGCTGGAAGATGTGTCCGACTTCGATGCCGCGCGCCAGTTGCAGTCGGCCTTGTCCGTCCGGGCTGGGATCGCCCGCCACCACGTCGCGCAAGTCAGCAACGGTTGGTAATGGCAGATCGCGCCCCCAATTCAGACCGAACCAGTGTTCACCTTCAATATTCGCACCTACGCTGAAGTCATGCGCGACTGCGGCAGCCCGATCGACGATCACCGGTAGCGGCAGCTCCAGCGGGCCAAGTGAACCTGGCCCGGCTCCGACGGCGGCCCGGATGGTCGCGGCATCTGCCATCTGCAGCGGGGTGGCGACCTGCGGCAGTTTTTCCGCTTTAACCGCGTTCAGGTTGTGGTCGCCACGGATCACCAGCGCAACCAGGGTATGCTTGCTGTCGGCAGCCGCCTGCACAATTAAGGTCTTCAGGGTGCGCTCAATCGGTACCTGGTGTTGCGCCACCAGGTCGGCGATGGTCTTCACTTGTGGTGTTGCCTGGCGGCGTTTTGCTTCGGTCGGTGCCGGGGCCGATGCTTGCGGGCTGCGTGCCTCTGCCAGCTCCAGGTTGGCGGCATAGTCGCTGCTGTCGGAAAAGGCGATCACGTCTTCACCCGCATCCGCCAGGATATGAAATTCGTGCGAGGCGTTGCCGCCGATGCTGCCGTTGTCGGCCGCGACAGCGCGGAAGTTCAGCCCGCATCGTTGCAGGATGCGGGTGTAGGCGGCGTACATCGCGTCGTAGGTTTGTTGCAGTGAGTCCGCATCGGTATGGAAGGAGTAGGCATCTTTCATCAGAAATTCACGCGCCCGCAGGATGCCGAAGCGCGGGCGGCGTTCGTCGCGGAATTTGGTCTGGATCTGGTAGAAGTTCACCGGTAGCTGGCGATAGCTGTGCAGGGTGTTGCGCGCCAGGTCGGTGATGATTTCTTCGTGGGTCGGGCCGATACAAAAGTCGCGCTGGTGCCGATCCTGCACCCGTAACAGCTCGGCACCGTATTTGTGCCAGCGTCCGGATTCCTGCCACAATTCCGCTGGTTGCACCGCTGGCATCAGCAATTCCTGCGCACCGGCGCGGTTCATTTCTTCCCGCACGATCGCTTCAATCCGGCGCAGTACGCGTAGCCCCAGGGGCATCCAGGTGTACAGGCCGCTGGCCAGTTTGCGGATCATGCCGGCTCGCAGCATCAGTTGGTGACTGATCACCTCTGCATCGGCTGGGGTTTCTTTCAGGGTGTGGATTGGAAAGGCGGAAGTACGCATAATCTGTCGATCTGTCTGGTTAGGGGGCGTGCTGAATCAGCTGAGGTCTGGGGTGGCGCGCGGCAGGCTGCTGTCCGGCTCCGGGGTGTTGGTTGCCGGTTGTTGCGGCTCTGGTTTCGCTTCCGGTTGTGCCGGGGTCGGCCGGGGCTTGGTCGGCACCGGGTCAACGCGCAATAATACGCCCATCTTCGGGTGATCCAGGTAGTGCAGGTCGCCACTCTTCAGCCGTCGTTGCATATTGATCCGGTAGGGCTGTTCGGTACCCGGTAGCAGCCAGTCTGCCGTAAAATGCAGGAAGCGTCCGCGCCGCATCTGTACCAACCCACGTAGTTCGTCAGTGACGATCTGATGCCAGCGATCCTGGTCACGCCGGGAAACCCGTTGCTGCCAGCGGGTGTGCGCTAAAATGGTCAGGCCGCGCTGGCGCAAGGTCTGTGCCGCCTTCGCCAGTCGTTTGTAGCGCACTAGCCGCACCCCGGTGGCTGGGGCTTGCGGCCCTTGAATGTCACCCACTGCGCTCTCCCAGTCTGGCTGCCCCAGGTCGGCTGGCCAGTATTCGGCGGTGGCCTCGACTGGCTGCTCCGGATAGGCAAATGCCAGCAGTTCTATCGTGTACCAGCGTGCTGCTGCAGTGGTACTGAAGACACTAAGCAGGCTCAGCCAGACGATGGTTCTGATCAATGTGTTATCTCCCTCTCTGAAGATTCCGGGGCACCTCTGAAAACGCTGCAAGCCAGGTGCAAAGGCGCGCAGTGTAACGCAATACTAACTGACTCCGCAAAACGCTATGTCTTATCAACCCACGCCCGTGATGCAGCAATATCTGCAGATCAAGGCACAACATCCCGACCATCTGGTGTTTTACCGGATGGGTGATTTTTACGAATTGTTTTATGCCGATGCCGAGAAGGCAGCGCAGATTCTGGATATTACCCTGACCGCACGCGGCAAGGGCTCCGCTCATCCAATCCCGATGGCCGGTGTGCCCTATCACGCGGCGGAAGGCTATCTGGCGAAGCTGGTGAAGCAGGGTGAGTCGGTCGCAATCTGCGAGCAGGTCGGCAACCCGGCTACCAGTAAGGGGCCGGTCGAGCGTAAGGTGGTACGGATTGTCACGCCGGGTACGGTCAGTGACGAGGCACTGCTGGATGCTCAGCAGGATAATCTGCTCGCTGCACTGTTTATCACCCAGGATCAGTATGCGCTGGCCTGGCTGGATCTGACTGGCGCCCGCTTTGCGGCACAGGAGCTGACTTCAGCCGAGGCCCTGGCGAGTGAGCTGCAACGGTTGCAACCGGCCGAGATTGTCCTGCCGGAGAATTGCCCGCTGGATCCGCAGCCCTGGTGTCATGCCAGACTCACCAGGCGGCCTGAGTGGCATTTTGAGCAGGATAGTGCACAACAACGGCTGTGCGATCAGTTCGGCACGCGCGACCTGAGTGGCTTCGGGCTGCAACAACACCCGTCTGCCACGATTGCCGCCGGGGCCTTGTTGCAATATCTGCGTGAAACACAACAGCACGATCTGCCACATATTCAGCAACTGCGTCTGGAGCAGCCGGGCGATACCCTGATGATTGATGCCGCGACCCGGCGTAATCTGGAGCTGGTGCAGGCCAGTTCGGGCTTAGCACAACATACGCTGGCCGGACTGCTGGATCGCCATAGTACTGCGATGGGCAGTCGCCTGTTACGCCGCTGGCTGAATCAGCCGCTGCGCGATCAGGCTGTGGTGCAGCAACGCCATGCAGCGATCGGTTGTCTGCTGGCGACCCAGTCGTGGCTGGCCCTGCAACGCACGCTGGCTGGGGTCGGTGATATTGAGCGCATCCTGGCTCGGATCGCGCTGGGCAGTGCACGCCCACGCGATCTGGCGGTGTTACGGGATTCGCTGACCCAGTTGCCGGAATTACAGGCGCAGCTGACACCGCTGGCAGATCCCTGCCTGTCTGATCTGGCGCAACAGATCGGCGAGCACCCGGGAATGCAGCAGTGGCTGCTACGCGCGATCGTGGAAAACCCACCGGTGGTGATTCGTGATGGTGGTGTGCTCGCACCTGGCTATGATACCGAGCTGGATGAGCTGCGTGCCCTGTCTGAGAATGCTGATCAGTTTTTGCTGGATCTGGAGCAACGCGAAAAACAACGCACTGGGATTGAGTCTTTGAAGGTGAGCTATAACCGCATCCACGGTTATTTTATTGAGATCAGCAAGGCGAAGGCTGTAGATGCACCGGATGATTATGTACGCCGCCAGACCCTGAAGAATGCGGAACGCTTTATCACCCCGGAGCTTAAGAATTTTGAAGACCAGGTACTTTCGGCACGTGAGCGTGCCCTAGCTCGCGAGAAGTCGCTGTACGACGACCTGTTGCAACGCCTGCAGCAACAACTAGCACCCTTACAACGGTGTGCGCAGGGGCTTGCGACCTTAGATGTAATCAGTAACCTGGCGGAACGGGCACATAGTCTGAAGCTGGTCTGCCCCGAACTACGTACCGAGCCCGGGCTGGAGATTGTGCAGGGACGCCATCCGGTGGTGGCCCATCTGAGCGATGCGCCGTTTGTTGCGAATGATGTCCGACTGGATCCGGAGCGGCGGATGCTGATCATCACCGGGCCGAATATGGGTGGTAAATCGACCTATATGCGTCAGGTTGCCCTGATCACGATCATGGCATATGTCGGCAGTTATGTCCCGGCTCAGCGTGCGGTCATCGGTCGGATCGACCGTATCTTTTCGCGTATCGGGGCCTCAGATGACTTGGCGGGTGGTCGTTCTACCTTTATGGTCGAAATGGAAGAAACCGCGAATATTCTGCACAATGCCACCGCTGAGTCACTAGTGCTGATGGATGAGGTCGGGCGCGGTACCAGTACGTTCGATGGCCTGTCGCTGGCCTGGGCTTGTGCACTGGAGCTGGCCGGGCGCATTCGCGCGTTTACTTTGTTTGCGACCCATTATTTTGAGCTGACCAGCCTGCCGGAGGAGCAATCCGGTATCCACAATGTACACCTGGACGCCGTTGAGCATGGTGATGGCATTGTGTTTCTGCATGCAGTCAAGCCGGGCCCGGCGAATCAGAGCTACGGCCTGCAGGTCGCTGCACTGGCCGGTGTTCCAGGCAATGTGATCCGGCAGGCCCGGCAACGGCTGCACGCCCTGGAGCACCAGGCCGCGCAGGCGGCGAGTACCAGTCAGCCGGATTTATTCACACCTGCAGTTGCAGCACCCGCCAGGCCATCCCCTGCATTACAGCAATTACAAGACCTGGATCTTGACGCGCTGACACCAAGAGCTGCTCTGGAGCAGTTGTATCAGCTCAAGGAGCTCGCCACCACCAATTAACAATACCCGGGCTGGATGGAGCAAGCAAATTTGAATCGTGGGCGAAGTATGAAACCTCGTCCTCGATGAAAGGGGCGA
>JAHDCB010000196.1 GCA_020630035.1 Gammaproteobacteria bacterium | reverse complement strand
TCATTGTTGCAGCGTGACACGGGCAAAGCGCCGTTTACCGACCTGGCACACCAGGGTGGTACCAGCGGATAACGTCAGCTTGTGATCAGCCACCTTGTTACCATCCAGGCGTACGGCGCCTTGTTTGATCATGCGGATGCCTTCGGAAGTACTGGCGACCAGACTAGCCTGTTTCAGCAGATGTGCGATGCCGATATGTCCTGCCTCAGTGGAGAGTGTGATATCCGGCATATCATCCGGTAGTGTACCCTGCCGGAAGCGCGCGATGAAGTTAGCCTTTGCCTGCTGCGCGGCAGCGGTACTGTGAAAACGAGCGACCAGCTCTTCGCCCAGCATAAATTTAACATCGCGTGGATTTAACCCGGCCTCATCCACCTGCGTGCGAAGCTGGTGAATGTCTGCCATATCACGCGTACTGAGCAGCTCAAAATAACGCCACATCAGCTCGTCTGAGATTGACATCAGCTTTCCGAACATCTCGGTTGCTGGTTCGGTGATACCAATATAATTATCCAGCGATTTGGACATCTTGCGCACGCCATCTAGGCCTTCCAGCAAGGGTAGGGTGATGATCACCTGAGGTTCCTGTCCGACCTGTTCCTGTAGCTGACGCCCGACCAGCAGGTTGAATTTCTGGTCTGTACCCCCCAATTCTATGTCGGACTGCATGGCAACCGAATCCCAGCCTTGCGCCAGTGGGTACAGAAATTCATGTATCGCAATCGCCTGGCCGTTTTTGTAACGCTGGCTGAAATCATCTCGTTCCAACATCCGCGCAACCGTATGTCGTGCCGCCAGCCGGATCAGGCCATCGGCCCCGAGTTTATGCATCCAGGTCGAGTTGAACAACACCTGAGTTTTGTCCGGATCCAGAATCTTAAACACCTGGGCCCGATAAGTTTCGGCATTACGGGCGATCTCATCGGCAGTCAGTGCTGGTCGGGTCTGATTTTTGCCGGTCGGATCACCGATCATCCCGGTAAAATCACCGATCAGAAACTGAATATCATGTCCGAGGGTTTGAAGCTGGTACAATTTATTGAGCAGAACAGTATGCCCCAGATGCAGGTCAGGTGCCGTCGGGTCGAACCCGGCCTTGATACGTAGCGGTCGGTTATATTGCAGTTTTCTGATCAGATCGGCTTCCGGCAGAATTTCATGTGTGCTGCGGTGGATCAGATTAAGTGTGGCTTCCATAAAGAGATAGAGGTTTGTTGAATAAAAAATTGATGTGGTGTTGCGGGGTGCTATTGGCGTTATTATCCAGCAGTATCCGGGCTGAAGTGATGACAGCAGAAGAGACGCAGAATACCCAGGATGAGGCCGGTATGGAAGATGGTTGGTACTCACATGTCATCTCAGCCGGTGAGTCGTTATCCTATATTTTTCAGCAGTATGCGGTATCCGCAGCTACCTTAGCTGAACTGCTGGAAAATAACACTGTAGCAGAATACCTGGCTCGCATCCGGCCCGGGCAGATAGTACACCTGCTGAAGGGGCAGCAGCAGGAACTGAAGCAACTGATTTTAGTGCGTAGTCCGCGTGAAAGTCTGCATATACAGGCGCAGCAGCCGTCTGGTTTTACCGCAGCAGTAGATAAAAAACCAGTCGTCAACCGGACTGCCAGCATAGCCGGGGTGATTCAGTCGTCATTATTTCTGGATGGACAGCGGGCTGGCCTGAGCGATGCGAAGATCATGGAACTGGCGGCGCTGTTTCGCTGGGACATTGATTTTGCGCTGGATCTACGCCCGGGAGATCAGTTTCGACTGATTTATGAAGAACAGATACTGGATGGTCGCAAATGGCGCGATGGCCCGATTCTGGCGGCTGAGTTCATCCATCGCGGCGAACATTATCATGCGTTTCGTTACCAGGACAGTCAAGGGGATATCGACTATTACAATGCGCAGGGATATAACAAAAAACGCAGCTTTATTCGTTCACCGATTCCGCTGGCGCGAGTCAGTTCCGGCTTCAGCAAACGGCGCTGGCACCCGGTACTGAAACGTTGGCGGGCGCACAAAGGCGTGGACTATGCTGCCCCGACGGGTACGCCAATTAAGGCGACTGGCAAAGGTAAGGTCCGGTTTGTCGGCTGGAAAAAAGGCTACGGGCGTACGGTGATTGTGCAGCATGGCAAAGAATACCAGACACTGTATGCGCATTTATCCCGTGTTGCGACAGGCCTCCAGGTGGGGCAGCGAGTTGCGCAGAGTGAGGTGATCGGTTATGTCGGGCAGACTGGTTTGGCCACCGGGCCACACCTGCATTATGAATTTCGGGTGAATGGTG
>JAHDCB010000195.1 GCA_020630035.1 Gammaproteobacteria bacterium | reverse complement strand
AGGCTCAGCTGGATGCCATATCCTGGAAAAAACGACCCATTTTTAGAAGTTCCCTAAAGAAGCCGGACCGCAACTCTTATTACAAGCATTTCTGCAACGGATTGTGAGCGGCGGTGGGCGCATCACCCGGGAATACGGGCTGGGACGACGGCGCACCGACCTGTTCATCGAATGGCCACTGGATGAACAAGCCGGATTTCACGGCAAAGTACAGCGTATCGTCCTGGAGCTGAAGATACAGCGCGGATCGCTCGACACAATCCTGCAACAAGGACTGACCCAAACAATTGATTATGCCGACAAATGTGCCGCAGATGAACAACACCTGTTAATTTTTGACCGGCGACCTGACACAAATTGTCAGGAAAAGAACTGGTACCAGACAAAACACATCGCGGGCCGGGAGATAGACGTATGGGGACTATGAGTGCTGCTGTCCATTTGCAGACACTGGGTTGTCGTTTGAACGAAGCTGAGCTGGAAACCTGGGCGCGGGAGTTTCATGCTCGGGGTATGATCGTAACACCGGATGTGACCACAGCTGATCTGGTCGTCGTGAACACCTGTGCCGTGACACAGGAAGCGGTGCGTAAATCACGCAACCTGATCCGGCGGGCACAACGGCAGAACCCACAAGCGAAGCTGGTTGTCAGCGGCTGCTACAGTAGTCTGGCTGAGCCGCAGATGGCAGCAGAGTTGGGCATAGACCTGGTCGTGAATAACCAGGACAAAGAAAAACTAGTAGACCTGACTCAAGAAGCATTTGCCTTGCCAGTCATGCCGCAGGCAGCGACTGAACCGGGCCACAGCAGCTTATTAGCACGAGGGCGGCATCGGGCATTCATCAAGGTACAAGACGGTTGCCGTTATCGGTGTACTTATTGTGTGGTGACCCTGGCGCGAGGTGCGGAACGCAGCCGCCCGTTGGCAGAGATTGTGGCAGAAATTCGGGCGTTAAGCACAGAAGTGCATGAAGTGGTACTGACCGGAGTACACCTGGGTGGGTATGGTCATGACCTGGGACTCACCCTGACCGAACTGGTGCAGGCAGTATTAAACGAAACGGACATGCCGCGCATCCGGTTGGGTTCCGTAGAACCCTGGGACATTCCACCTGACTTCTGGCAGCTATTTGACAACCCGCGACTGATGCCGCATCTGCATCTGCCGATGCAGTCCGGCGCAGACAGTGTGCTGCAACGCATGGCACGGCGTTGTAAAACGGCTACCTTTGCTGAGATGATTGCCCGGGCACGCGAACAGATTGCAGACTTCACCGTCACTACCGACATCATCGTCGGTTTTCCCGGCGAAACAGAGGCCGAATGGCAACAGACTCTGGCCTTTATTGAGCAGATACGTTTTGCCCATATCCATATCTTCAGCTATTCCGCCCGGGCCGGCACCCGGGCAGCCGTATTGCCATCCCCGATCAGCCGGGCTAGCAAGCGGGAACGCAGCACCCAGCTACATCAGATAGCCGCTGAGCACCGGCGGATGATTCTGCAACAACACACCCGGTGTGATTACCCGGTATTGATCGAAGGCCAGTGCGCACAAACCGCCAATGGCCTGGAATGGCAGGGGTATACCCCGAACTATCTGCGGGTGCGGGTGCACACAGCACCGGATATTTCACTAGCGAACCAGATCGTGCCGGTACAAACCCGCCAGGTTACAACTGATGGTGAAGCGTTGCTAGCTGATCTTACAAATTGATGACGTATCGGATGTGCTTTGGCATACGATGTTCAACGTGTCTGGAGATCTACGACCCTGATACGACTGTGATTGTATGCTTGTGCCTGGTCCCTATCAATCCTCATTGTTTTGCTCTTGCTCGTTGTAAGCGTTAGTTAATTCTATTTTTCCTGCAAAATCGAGTGCTTTGGAATTTCCATAATATATAGAAAAAACACCTGATTTTTCAGGTATCTGAGCTGATCTTCCTAGCAGTTTCCCCACATTCTGGAAGTCATATACTTGGTAATATGGTTGGTTGTTATTACTGTTATTACGTGGTGTATTAATATGCCCTTTAATGTTTTTTAATTTTGAAAAGCAAACTGTTTCAACGCCACAATCAGAGAACATGTTTTGTGCTATATCTTCTTCTGCGTTAAATTCTTTTAATAAGGTATAGTAATACTTTCTTACATCAAATTTTCCACTGCCAACCTCAGGTTCTCGAGGTATCTTTTTAGGTTTCTTTTTGGTTTCTATAAATTTTTTTTTCTTAGCAGAGTCAATAACTTTTGTAAAAACGTCATAGAATTCGAGTTCCTCAGAAGAATAAATAATTTCTTCTACAGCAGTTCTGAATTTTGGTATATCA
>JAHDCB010000024.1:14602-14869 GCA_020630035.1 Gammaproteobacteria bacterium | reverse complement strand
GGGCGGTGGTACGATTAGTTTGTTATACTAATTATCAGGTTTTTTCAGATCAAACAGTGATGGCTCAAGCATCCAATGCTGCTTTTGATGCAGCAACTTACGAAATCTGGGGTGCCCTGCTACATGGGGGAAAATTGGTCTATGTACCAAAAGACACATTATTACAAACCGAGTCACTTTCTCACCACTTAAGGCAGAAAGCGATTAACAGTTTATTTGTTACAACCGCATTGTTTAATCAATTAGTTCAAGAAAACCCTGATGTGC
>JAHDCB010000024.1:0-14592 GCA_020630035.1 Gammaproteobacteria bacterium | reverse complement strand
TCTCACAAGACAAAATAGATCGATTATTAACAAAACAGTGTTTAAAAAATAAAACAATAGATAAAGTTCTCAAAGAGGTAAAGAAATCCCCAATATTACATGAAAGGTTACATATATTTAAAGAATTAAAATATGTATTATTTGGTGGAGAACGTGTCGATCTGATACCAGTTAAAAAACTGTTACAACACACCCCACCTGAACATTTATTACATGTTTACGGACCTACAGAAACGACTACATTTGCAACCTGGTATCCGATTAAACTAATTGAGCAGCAAGCGCATACAGTTCCAATTGGCCGTCCGCTAGCTAACGCTCGCATTTATCTCCTGGATAAACAGCACCAACTTGTTCCCATTGACATAACAGGTGAGTTATGTATTGCAGGTGATGGTTTAGCACGTGGCTATCTGAATCAACCCGAACTGAGCGCTGAAAAGTTTGTTGAGATTGAGTTATTCGGCAAAACTGAACGCGTGTACAAAACGGGCGACCTGGCTCGCTGGCTGCCGGATGGTAATCTGGAGTACCTGGGCCGGATAGATCATCAGGTTAAGCTACGTGGCTTCCGGATTGAGTTAGGCGAAATTGAAGCTGTGTTGTGCCAGCATGAGTCCGTTAATGAAGCTGTCGTGGTATTGCACGAACATGAGGACAACCGTTCACTGGCTGCTTATGTCACTACCTCACAGTCCCTGGAAACTGACCTGAAAGACTGGCTCAAGACACATCTGCCGGATTACATGGTGCCAGGTAGTTTCACGTTACTGGATCACCTCCCGCTGACACCAAATGGCAAGCTAGACCGTGACGCATTACCTGAGCCTGACCTAGTGATTATGGAAGAACAAGGATTGGGCACAGAAACCGAACGACTCCTGGCCAGCTTATGGTCTGCTGTCCTGAAGTGTGTAGTCTCCAGCAATCAGGCAAACTTTTTTGAGTTGGGCGGACATTCGTTATTAGCCACTAAATTGGCGACACAAGTCCGCGAAGCCTTTTGTATTGAGCTGCCATTAGCCAGATTGTTTGAATTTCCCATACTGGCTGATTTAGCCCACTGGCTGGACCAACAACAACAAGGCGGCACTTTATCTCCCATACAAGTTCAGCCTGCAGACGCACCAAAGGTCTTATCTTATGCGCAACAACGCTTATGGTTCCTGGCACAACTGGAAGGTCAGTCGGCCACCTATAACATGCCAATGGCGTTACGTCTGCAAGGCGAGCTGGATGTTACTGCGCTGCAAAAGACATTGTGCTGCCTGGTTGAACGTCATGAAGGGCTGCGTACCTGTTTCCCGGCAGATGATGCCAGTACCACACAAATCACATTGTCAGCCCCTTACGACCCGCTCACCCTCTCTGATCTGAGTCAGTTATCTGCTGCAGAACAGGAAACCAAGGTAGCACAAAGAGCACATGAGCACACGCATGCACCTTTTGATCTGAGCACCGGACCACTGTTCAGGTTAGCGTTACTCACGTTGTCAGAAACAGAACATGTGTTGCTGTTCAATATGCACCACATCATCTCTGATGGCTGGTCCATGAATGTCCTGATGCGGGAATGGATCGCCTGTTATGACGCCTTCAGCCAGAACCAAACACCAAAGTTACCCGGCCTGCCGATCCAATATACCGACTATGCCACCTGGCAACAGCAGGAAGTATTACAGGGCGAGATACTGGCGACACAACAAGCCTACTGGCAGGAACAACTGGCCGGTGCACCGCAATTACTGGAGTTACCTGCGGACTATCCGCGACCGACACAACAAAGTTACCGAGGAGCGCATTACTTTACACAGATCAGTGCTGAACTGACGCAACAATTGCACAAACTGAGTCAGCAGCACAGTAGTACCTTATATATGACATTGCTCGCTGCATTTAACGTGTTGTTATATCGCTATACCGGGCAATCAGATTTGCTGGTCGGCTCAGGTATTGCCGGGCGAAGACAGCAAGGACTGGAAAATCTGATCGGTTTTTTTGTGAACACCTTAGTACTGCGCACAAAGATTGACCAACAATCTCAATCTTTTATCAAACTCCTGCAAGATACTCGTCATACAACATTAGCTGCCTATGCGCATCAGGATTTGCCATTTGAGCATTTAGTTGATTTATTACAGCCTGAACGTCACCTCAACCATCATCCATTATTTCAGATCTCATTTGTACTACAGAATAATGAGGCAACTGCACTGAATTTGCCTGGCCTTTCTATTACTTCAATAGCACAAGACTTTCTCACTGCGAAGTTTGACCTGTTTGTCAGTGCTCAGGAACGCCAGGAACAATTGCATCTGACGTGGGAATATGCAACCGATCTGTTCCGACGCGAGCGTATTGAACGGATGGCCGCACATTTTGTGCTATTGCTGGAACAGATTGTGCAACAACCACAGGTTCCGGTACAAACTCTACCATTGTTAACCACAGCAGAAATTGATCAGTTACAAGTCTGGAATGACACGATGACTGACTATCCGGTAGATAAAACCCTGGTTGATTTATTTGAAGCTCAGGTCGAACAAACGCCGGATAACATTGCGGTCAACTTCGAGGGTGAAACCCTGACCTATCAGCAACTAAACACACGCGCAAACCAGCTTGCTCATTACCTATGTAGTCTGACAGATACGCAAGGCAACACACTGATTCAACCTGATACCTTAGTCGGCATTTGTGTTGAGCGCTCTCTGGAGATGATCATCAGCCTGCTGGCGATTCTGAAATCCGGTGGTGCTTATGTGCCCCTGGACCCGGATTATCCAGCAACTCGGCTGCAACATATGTTGGAAGACAGTCAGGTACCCGTGTTGCTGACACAGCAACGGTTACAGGAACACCTTCCGCAATATCCCGGTATTACCGTCTTAACTGATACAGCAGAACACTATACCCACCAATCAAAATATAACTTAGGCTGTCAGATCAATTCCGACCATCTGGCCTATGTCATCTATACCTCTGGCTCTACCGGTAAGCCAAAAGGGGTCATGATTGAGCATCATAGTTTGTCTCATTTGATCCACTGGCATCAACAGGTTTTTTCAGTAACCGCAGTGCATCGTGCAACTTCATTGGCAAACAGTGCTTTTGATGCTGCAACCTGGGAAATTTGGCCTTACCTTTGTAGTGGTGCCCAACTACATTTAGTGCCTAAAACATTATTAGCTGATCCGGGCTCTTTATCAACCTGGTTTACATATCATAAAATCAGCCATACCTTTTTACCCACACCATTGTATGAGCATTTTCTTGCTGAAAACATGGTCTGGTCTGACAGTATTAACTATGTGCTGGTTGGTGGAGATGTTTTAAAAAGTTATCCTTCCGGGAAACAAACTTATACTTTATCTAATAATTATGGCCCTACTGAAAACACAGTAGTTACCACATCTGCACCTATTTTGCCTAAGACAGCAGATTCACCAATATTACCCCCCATTGGTTCTTCAATTGCAAATGTACGAATTTATCTGCTGGACGGTAGACAACAACTTGTCCCTGTAGGTATTCCAGGTGAGTTATGTATTGCAGGTGATGGTTTAGCACGTGGCTATCTGAACCGTCCTGAGCTGACTGCTGAAAAGTTTGTTGAGATTGAGTTATTCGGCAAAACTGAACGTGTATACAAAACGGGTGACCTGGCGCGCTGGCTGCAGAATGGCAACCTGGAATACCTGGGCCGGATAGATCATCAGGTCAAGCTACGCGGTTTCCGGATTGAATTAGGCGAAATTGAAGCGACCCTCACCGAGCACCCGAATGTACAGGATACCGTGGTGCTGATTCGAACAGATGATGCAGACAGTCCTGCTGAAAAACAGTTAGTCGGTTATCTGGTAGCAGAAGGTGAGATTGATACAGACACACAGAATGAATACCTCGAACAATGGCAGGGTTTATATGAACAGACCTATGGTCAGACACCACAACAGGACGACCTGACGTTCAACCTGTCCGGCTGGAACAGTAGCTATACTGGCCAACCGATTCCTGAACCCGAGATGGCGGAGTGGGTCGCCGGTACGCTTGCTGATGTTCGGCAACTAGGGTGTCAACGGATTCTGGAAATCGGATGTGGTACCGGCCTGCTGTTATCTCAGTTAGCACCCGAATGTGAACTTTATTGGGGTACCGACTATTCGCAGCAGGCGATTGCACAGGTTGAGCGTTTTAAGGCAGCGCAAACTCATTTGGATCATCTGACATTGTCACAACGGATGGCCGATGACTTCTCAGATATTGCCGACAATCAGTTTGATGGCGTTGTACTTAATTCGATTGTGCAATATTTCCCGAACATTGATTATCTGATCACGGTGCTGGAAGGTGCTGTGAATGCCGTACGTTCCGGCGGCAAAATCTATGTGGGTGATGTACGCAATCAACGTCTGCTCGCCACCTATCATACGATGGTACAGACTCATCAGGCACCGGATGATCTCTCACTACCTGAGCTGAATACCCTGGTCCAACAAAGAATCCTGGATGAAGAAGAACTCCTGATTGATCCAGCCTTCTTTACTGCCTTCTGCGCACATCATCCACATATCTGCCATGTCGAGATTCAGTTAAAGCGTGGACACTATATCAATGAGCTGACTCAGTTCCGGTATCAGGTCGTGCTGCATGTTGATAAATCTGCGTCACAGGCAAACACGCAACCTGCGATCACCTGGCAGGAAACGCATTGGCAACCCCGGGATTGGGATTCAGAAACAATCACAAACCGCTTACAGGACGCATTACAGCACCATCCGGAACAAGGCTTAGTCATCCGGCATATCCCGAATCGCCGCATCCAGACTGGCCATGAAACCAGCAACCTGCTGCAACAAACGCAGTTGCCGGATGCAGAGATATCAGTGGATACGGTGGCGCAATTACGTACCCATCTGGCACAGGTTGATACCGGCGTAGATCCTGAATCACTCTGGGTTCTGGCCGAACAGTTCCCGGTTCAGGTGTGTGTCACCTGGTCTCAGGCTACACATGCTATGGATGTGTATTTTGTCCCCGATGCCCTGGCTACATCTGGTATCTGGACAGCACCCGCCACAGAACAAGCAACTCAAGCCTGGCGACACTATGCGAATAATCCATTGCTCGGCAAATTGCATCGCACCCTGGTACCTCAGATGCGCGACTGGCTGGCCGATAAACTACCGGATTATATGATCCCTAGTGCCTTTGTACTGCTGGATACCTTCCCACTCACCCCGAATGGCAAGGTAGACCGGCGGGCCTTACCGGCACCCCTTGCCTTACGCCTGGATGCAAACGCCTTTGTGCCACCTCGTAATGTTATTGAACAGCAGCTTGCCGATATCTGGGCAGAGCTGCTCAAGCTGGATAAAGTCGGGGTACATGACAACTTCTTCACACTGGGTGGCCACTCGTTACTGGCAACACAGGTCATTACCCGGATACGTCAGGTCTTCTCCATAGACCTTGGGTTAAGCACCCTGTTTGCTACACCAACGATTGCAGAGAATGCCAAGGCAATACAGGAACACCAGCAACAGCAGGCAGAAGGCACTCTGCTTCAAGTCTTTCCGGAGATTACACATAACCTGGAACACCGTCACGACCCTTTCCCACTTACTGACGTACAACATGCGTATTGGATTGGTCGTGGTGCCGGAATGGAATTGGGTAATATCTCCGCACATGCCTATGTGGAATTTGACTCAGACACTCTGGACTATACACGCCTGAATCACGCCTGGAATCACCTGATTCAGCGTCATGAAATGCTCCGGGCGATTATCCAGTCAGATGGGCAACAGTGCATTCTGCCTGATGTTCCCGATTATGTATTCTTAACAATAGATCTGACGCACCAGGATGAAGCAATTGCCAAACAGACTCTGGATGCCATCCGAAATGAAATGTCGCATCAGGTATTACCGGCAGACCAATGGCCTCTGTTTGATATTCGGGTAACACATCTCAATGCTACCACCAGCCGACTACATCTCAGTTTAGACTCCCTGACCATAGATGGGGTCAGTATGGGTACACTGTTTGCCGAATGGATGAATTTGTATCAGGATCCACACACAGAATTACCAGTATTAACCGTTTCATTCCGCGATTATGTACTGACCGAAAAGGCCTTTGAGCAAAGTAAGTATTATCAACAGGCCTGGACCTATTGGGAGCAACGAGTGGCGCACCTGCCACCTGCACCTGAATTGCCGCTACAGCAGGATAGTCAGACTATTGAGCAGCCTCGTTTCCAACGTTATGCCTGGCAATTGGAAGAAACTCAGTGGTCTGCCTTAAAACGGTATGGTCATCAAGCTGGGTTGACTGATTCCGTTATTATCCTGGCCGCATTTGCTGAAATACTGACTCAATGGAGCAAGCAAGCACACTTTACCCTGAACTTAACCTTATTTAACCGGTTGCCGTTTCATCCACAGATCAACGATATCGTCGGTGATTTCACGCCGCTGCTGATGCTGGAGGTGGACAACCGGGCTAATCAGATTAATCGCCACACATTCCGGGATCGTGCCCAGGGTATTCAGCAACAGTTGTGGCAGGATTTAGATCATCGCGTCGTTAATGGTGTACGTGTATTACGTGAACTGGCAAAACAACAGGGCAGTGGTGCAAATCGCGCCCTGATGCCTGTGGTATTTACCAGTATGCTGGCTGTCAATAGCCAGAATAAGCCATCAGGTGTATCTTTTGGTCAGTCAGTGTATGGCAGTAGCCAGACCCCGCAAGTCTGGCTGGATCATGGGGTCACTCTGTCACAAGGTGGCCTGATGATTTCGTGGAGTGTATTAGAAGGGTTATTCCCGGATGGTATGGCAGACACAATGTTTGCTGCCTACACTGACTTACTACAGCGTCTGGCAGCAGACGAAGCCGCCTGGCAACAAGCTGATCTGATGCCGATACCAGAGGCGCAGCAACAGCAACGAGACGTTGTGAATGCGACAGAAGCACCACTTGCTGAAGCCATGCTCCACACGTTGTTTTTACAACAGGTCGAAACACAAGCAACTGCACCTGCTGTGATCACAGCAACCGAATCCCTCACTTATCAGGAAGTGTATCAACGGGCGAATCAGATCGGCCACTGGTTACGTGAGCAAGGCGTAAAGCCGAACACACTGGTCGCGGTGGTGATGGAAAAAGGCTGGGAACAGGTGGTGGCTGTGCTGGGTATCCATCTGTCAGGTGCGGCCTACCTGCCGATTGATCCTGATGTACCTACAGAACGTCTACAAAACTTACTGGCACAAAGTGCAACGACTCTGGTACTGACGCAGAGCCATATCGCAACCTGTCAGGTATGGCCATCGGCTGTAGTACACCTGACAGTAGACAGTCTGACGCCGGATGTGGATTTACCGGCTCTGGAGAGCATACAAAAACCAACAGACCTGGCCTATGTGATCTATACCTCCGGTTCTACTGGTCAGCCGAAAGGAGTGGCTATTGACCACCGGGGTGCAGTCAACACGATACTGGATGTCAATCAACGTTATGGCATCACAAAACAAGACCGGGTACTATCTTTGTCAGCCCTGAACTTCGATCTGTCAGTGTATGACATCTTCGGTTTGTTAGCAGCGGGCGGCGCCATTGTGATGCCTGAAGCACACAGACGGATTGATCCAGCACACTGGCAGGCCCTGATCCATGAACACCACATCACCGTCTGGAATACCGTACCGGCCCTGATGCAGATGTTAGTCAACGACATGCCTGAACACACCTCAGCCGGATTGCGGGTGGTCATGCTCAGCGGGGACTGGATCCCACTCAACCTGCCGGAACGTATTCAAGTACTTTGTCCCGATGTCAACGTTTACAGCATGGGAGGGGCGACTGAGGCCTCAATCTGGTCGATCTGTTATCCGATTACCACCGTTGACCCAACCTGGACCAGCATACCGTACGGCAAGCCGATGACCAACCAGACCTTCCATGTGTTGGATGACCGGCTGCGCTCTCGTCCGGTCTGGGTACCCGGTGAACTGTATATCGGCGGTATCGGGCTGGCGCAAGGCTACTGGCAGGATGAGCAACGTACTCGGGACAGCTTCATATACCATCCGGATACCGGCGAGCGTTTATACAAAACAGGTGATCTGGGACGTTATCTGCCAGATGGCAATATCGAATTTTTAGGACGTGAGGATTTCCAGGTCAAGATCCACGGACACCGGATTGAACTGGGCGAAATTGAAACCGCTTTGCGACACCATGCACAGGTTAAAGATGTTGTAGTGAGTGCAATGGGTGGTACACGGGAAACCAATAAACATCTGGTAGCCTATATCGTCGGCATGGAGAAACATGACGCGTCCGAGCAAGATGCGGAAGATACTATCCCTGATCAATACACTGAACAACCTTCAGATGATACCCTGCGCGACCCATTAGAGCGATTAGAGTTTAAGTTAAGTCAACCGGGTGTGCGGGCATGGGATGAAAATGAACTGATTACTATGCCACAGCCAGTTGAAGATGACGCATTGCACCGTGCGTACCTGGCTCGACAAAGCTACCGACAGTTCAGTGAGCATGAAATCACCATGACGGCATTCAGTAATCTGCTGAGTAGTTTGCGCCAGTTAACCTTAACCGCAAAGCCGCTGCCCAAATATCGTTATCCGTCAGCCGGTAATCTTTATCCGGTACAAACCTATCTGTATATCAAGCCTGATCGGATACAAGGTTTGGAAAGTGGCTTTTATTATTACCAACCAGCACAGCATAAATTGGGACCTTGTGGTCAACGGGATATGAGTCCGCCGCATTTTGCTGCTGCAAATCAGCCAATCTTTGAACAAGCTGCATTTGCCATCTTTCTTATTGCGGAACTGGCAGCCATTCAGCCCATGTATGGCAATCTGGCACGTGACTTCTGTATGCTGGAAGCGGGTTATATGAGTCAACTACTGATGACTCAGGCATCCGAACACCAGATCGGGTTGTGTCCGATTGGTGGGTTACCAGAAGCACCGCTTAAACAAGCATTAGCGATAAACGAAAGCCACTTATTGTTACATAGTCTGGTTGGTGGCCAAATTACACCGGAACAAATGACTGACTGGCTACAACCTGTGCAACCTACACAGGTTGGGCCGTGGCAGGACCAGCTCAATGTATTCCTGCAAGAAAAGCTACCATCCTATATGGTACCAACACACTATGTCGCCTTGGAAGCATTACCTTTAAGCGCGAATGGAAAAATTGATTACAAGTCTTTACCCATACCTGTTTTAACCCGGGATCCAGCAGAAGCCTTTATTGCCCCGAAAACTCCAACAGAGCAACAGCTTGCCACAATCTGGATAGAATTACTCAATCTTACCGAAGTCAGTACACAACAAAAATTCTTTGATCTGGGCGGAGACTCATTAACGGCAACCCAGATGATCCCTTTGGTACGCGAATATTTTCAGATCAATCTACCATTGTGGGCATTGTATGAACACGACACACTGGCTAAATTAGCATGTTTCGTTGATACAATGATGCAAGCCACGGAACAGTTGCAACAACATTCTGATACAACAGAAGAAAGCGAGGAATTTGAATTATGAGAACAATTGATCAGTTATTTTTGTCGCTGAACCAAAAAAAAATCAAGCTGTGGATAGAAGACGGACGGTTACGTATCAAAGCGCCTACTGGCGTGTTAACCAGTGATTTACGGGAAGAACTTTCAGCACGCAAAACCGAGATCATGACATTTCTTGGTGAAAGTTCAACTTTACCTGCCATTGAACTGAAACCAGAAGAACACGACCAGCCATTTCCGTTGACTGATGTACAGTATGCATATTGGATTGGTCGGCAAGACTTATTTAACCTCGGTAATATCGGAACACATGGCTATACCGAATATGAAACATCAGATTTAGATATAGAACAACTAAATCATGCCTGGCAAACGTTAATTCATCAACATGATGTATTACGAATGGTCATTGATCAGGATGGACAACAACGTATTCTGTCTGAAACGCCTGCGTATCATTTTGACGTAGCGGATCTGCGTACAGAGGCGCCTGAAATACGGAATGCCGCCTTGCAAGCAACCCGCAAGTCTATGTCACATCATGTCTTCACACCAAGTGAGTGGCCGATGTTCGATATTCGTGTTTCCCGGCTGGATGATCAGTGTGTGCGCTTGCACGTCAGTATAGATTTATTACTGATGGATGCATTCAGTATGCAGAAATTACTCTCCGAGTGGTGCACCATTTATCTGAACTCAGAGATTAAACTGGAATCGCTTGAGCTTTCTTACCGCGATTACATTCTGGCAGAACAAAAACTTATCCAAAGTACCCTATATGATAATGCACGCACCTATTGGCTGGACCGTCTGGACACATTACCGTCTGCCCCTGAATTACCTTTACAATGTCAGCTACATGAAATAGAAAAGCCAACTTTTAAGCGATATACTTATCAACTAGATGCTGTGCGCTGGCAAAAACTGAAAAAGCTTGCAAAGTCACATAATCTATCACCTTCTGAAGCGGTATTAACCGCCTTTTCCTTGGTATTAAGCACCTGGAGTAAAAAACGACATTTTACTCTGAATCTGACACTGTTCAGTCGCCTGCCATTTCATCCACAAGTGATGGAACTGCTCGGAGACTTTACTAACCTGACCTTGCTTGAAGTTAATCTAACTAACCTGGATACACCGTCTTTTGTCACACTGGGTCAGGCGATCCAAACGCAATTATTACGTGACTTGGATCATCGCTATTTTGGTGGTATACGTGTTTTACGTGAAATGTCCCGACAACATCAGGGTACACCAACAATTATGCCAGTGGTGTTTACCAGCTTGTTAGCCCAGGCAGCTAACAACAACAAACCAGGCTCTGATTTACCAGGTTCCAATCCGCTTGGAAAGTCTGTATATGGTATCAGCCAGACATCACAAGTCTGGCTGGATCATCAGGTGTGGGAAGCCAATGGTCAACTTAGCTTTAACTGGGATGTTGTAGAAGAACTCTTCCCTGATGGGTTGATTAACACCTTGTTTGACACCTATTGCACTTTATTACAACTTCTGGCAGAGGATTCAGCATGCTGGCACAACCCTGTGCCGACTTTATTACCAGACAGACAGAAGACTCAACACGAGATCGTGAATGCAACTGATCATGTATTATCAAAACCAGGATATCCTGACCTGTTACATACCTTGTTTTTGCAACAGGTAGTTGAATCTGCGAACGAACCTGCGGTGATCACACCACACGGTAGCATGACCTATTCAGAACTGGCAAAGAAAGCAGCTCAGGTTGCCACCTGGTTGCAACAACAGCAGGTAAAGCCGAATACACTGGTTGCTGTAGTCATGCAGAAAGGTTGGGAACAAGTCGTCGGCGTGCTGGGCGTTCAGATGGCTGGTGCAGCTTATCTACCTGTTGACCCTGAGCTGCCAACGGAACGACAACATTATCTGTTGCAACAAAGTCAGGTCACTTGTTTGTTGAGCCAGTCCTGGTTGGATAAAACTGTGGTATGGCCTGCAGGCGATATAGCAAGATTATATGTGGATGCCTTGCCAGATACAGATGATTCGTTTGATGCCACACAATATATCTGTCTGAATAAGCCCACTGACATTGCCTATGTTATTTACACCTCTGGCTCAACCGGGCAACCGAAAGGTGTTGTAACGGATCATCGGGGTGCAGTGAATACTATTCTGGATATCAATCAACGGTTTGGTGTGACAGCTAAAGACCGGGTATTAGGTATATCAGCGTTAAATTTTGATCTATCAGTATATGACATCTTCGGCCCGCTGGCCGCAGGTGGGGCTGTGGTATTGCCAGAACCTGAGCAACGCATAGATCCGGCGCACTGGTGTGAGCTGATGATGCAGCATCAGGTAACCGTCTGGAATACCGTACCGGCACTGATGCAAATGCTCGTTGATTATCAACAAAATCAGTCGGCTATAGGTGCATTACAGCTGGTGATGATGAGTGGCGACTGGATACCATTGAATCTGCCAGAACGGATCCAAACATGTTACCCGCAAGCAGCGGTATATAGTCTGGGAGGTGCCACTGAAGCCTCCATCTGGTCGATCTGTTATCCGATACATCAGGTTGATCCGACCTGGAACAGCATTCCATATGGTAAACCGCTGGCGAATCAGACCTTCCATGTAATGGATGATCAACTATGTCCTCGTCCGGTCTGGGTACCCGGTGACCTGTATATCGGCGGTATCGGCCTGGCACAAGGCTACTGGCAGGATGAACAGCGTACCCGAGACAGCTTTATACATCACCCGGATACTGGCGAGCGTTTATACAAAACAGGTGATCTGGGGCGTTATCTGCCGGATGGCAATATCGAATTTTTAGGACGTGAGGACTTCCAGGTCAAGATCCGTGGGTATCGGATTGAGCTGGGCGAAATCGAATCCGTCCTATGCCAGCACGAATCTGTTAATGAAGCTGTGGTGGTACTGCACAAACATGAGGACAACCACATACTGGCAGCCTACGTCACTACCTCACAGGTCTCAGATACTGATCTGAAAGACTGGCTCAAGTCACATCTGCCGGATTACATGGTGCCAGGTAGTTTCACATTACTGGATTACCTCCCACTGACACCGAATGGCAAGCTAGACCGTAAGGCATTACCTGAGCCTGACCTGGTGGTTGTGGCAGAACAGGTATTGAGCACAGAAACCGAACGACTCCTGGCCAGCTTATGGTCTGCTGTCCTGAAGTGTGCAGTCTCCAGCAGTCAGGCAAACTTCTTTGAATTGGGCGGACATTCGTTATTAGCCACTAAATTGGCGACGCAAGTCCGTGAAACATTTTCTATTGAACTGCCGCTAGCCAGATTATTTGAATCTCCCATCCTGGCTGATCTGGCACATTGGTTAGATCAGCAACAACAAGATGCGACCCTACCGCCTATCCTGCCACAACCCGCCGATGCACCGCACATCCTTTCCTATGCACAACAACGTTTGTGGTTCCTGACACAACTGGAAGGCCAGTCAGCTAACTATAACATACCAATGGCGTTACGCCTGCAAGGTCAACTGGATATTACTGCGCTGCAAAAGACCTTGTGCTATCTGGTCGAACGCCATGAAGGGCTGCGCACTTGTTTCCCGGCAGATGACAGTACGGCGCAAATCACATTGTTAACCCCTTACGACCCGCTCACCTTCACTGATCTGAGCCATCTGGCGGCTGCAGAACAAGAAGCTGAGGTAGCACAACGAGCACACGAGCATACGCATGCCTCATTTGATCTGAACACCGGGCCACTGTTCAGGTTAGCGTTACTCACGTTGTCAGAAACAGAACATGTGTTGCTGTTCAATATGCACCACATCATCTCCGATGGCTGGTCAATGAATGTTCTGATGCGGGAATGGACCGCCTGTTATAACGCCTTCAGTCAGAGCCAAACACCAAAGTTGCCAGACCTGCCGATCCAATATACCGACTATGCCACCTGGCAACAGCAGGAAGTGTTACAAGGCGACATACTGGCAACACAACAAGCCTACTGGCAGAAACAACTGGCCGGTGCACCGCAATTGCTGGAGCTACCTTCGGACTATCCACGACCGGCACAACAAAGTTACCAGGGAGCATATTATTCTACACAGATCAGTGCTGAACTGACGCAACAATTGCACAAACTGAGTCAGCAGCATAGCAGCACTTTATATATGACACTGCTCGCTGCATTCAATGTACTGTTATATCGCTATACCGGGCAATCAGATCTGCTGGTCGGCTCACCAATTGCCGGACGGCGACAACAAGGCCTGGAAGACCTGATCGGGTTCTTTATCAATACTCTGGTATTGCGTACGAAAATTGATCCACAAACTGCTCCCGGTTTTGTGGATGTCTTACAACGCGTCCGTAAAACCACTCTGGCAGCCTATGCGCATCAGGATTTACCATTTGAAAATCTGGTAGATTTGTTACAACCTGAACGCAGCATGGCCCATAGTCCTTTGTTCCAGGTGATGTTCGCATTGCAAAACAATGAATCCACTACGCTGGAACTGCCCGGATTGAATATCACTGCAGCAGGGCAGGATTTTCGTATAGCAAAATTTGACCTGACGCTGAATGCCGCAGAACGCTCAGGTCAACTAACACTATATTGGGAATATGCAACAAGCCTGTTCCGGCGCGGACGTATTGAACGGATGGCCGCACATTTTGTGCTATTGCTGGAACAGATTGTGCAACAACCACAGGTTCCGATACAAACTCTGCCACTGTTAACCACGGCAGAAATTGATCAGCTACAAGCCTGGAATGACACGACGACTGACTATCCGGCAGATAAAACCTTAGTCGATTTATTTGAAGCTCAGATTGAGCAAACGCCAAACAACATCGCGGTCAGCTTCGAGGGCGAAACGCTGACCTATCAGCAATTAAACACACGAGCAAACCAACTGGCTCATTACCTGCGTAGCCTGACAGATACGCAGGGCAGGACACTGATCCAACCGGATACCTTAGTGGGTATTTGTGTTGAGCGTTCGTTGGAGATGATCGTCAG
>JAHDCB010000023.1 GCA_020630035.1 Gammaproteobacteria bacterium | reverse complement strand
AACGCTTGCCAGAAACCTGTGGTAGCAAGTCACCACATCAGTTTGAATCGCACCCCTACAACTGCCCGGACTGCATTATATCGGCCTGATGCTGATCCGGAGCCAAAGCTAAAATTTAACCGGCTACCTGCTGCGCTGCCTTTCTGGCCGCTACCCGTGCCATTGCCGCCGCAATCTCGGCTTGTTTCGGGTCATCTGAACCAGCCGATTTCTGCTGCAACGCTGCCTGCTTACGGCGCAGCTTTTCCTGACGCTCTGCCTTCTGGCGTGCCAGTCTTTGCTGTCTCGCCTCATGACGCTGACGCGCCCGATCTGCCTTCACCTGCTCCCGCTGCGCACTGGTAATTTCCGCCTTCGCATGCCGGTAATAATCCACCAGCGGAATCTGGGCCGGACATACCTGGGCACAACAGCCGCACTCAATACAATCGAACAAATGGTAGTCCTGGGCCTTGTCCAGATCATGCGCCCGCGCGTGCCAGTACAATTGTTGCGGCAACAGGTTCGCCGGACACACCGGCACGCAGGCACCACAGCGGATACACGGCTGCGCCGGTTGCGGTTGCGGTAACTCTTCTGTCGTACCGACAATAAAACAATTACTACCCTTCGTCACCGGCACCTGATCATGTGCCAGGCTCACCCCCATCATCGGACCACCCAGCACCAGTCGCTGTGCACCGGCGGCATAACCACCCGCATGAGCGATCAGCGCATCTAACCGGGTACCAATCAGCGTCCGATAATTACCCGGTTGCACCACACCCTGCCCAGTCAGGGTGACAATGCGTGAAATCAGTGGCTGACCACGTAGTACCGCATCTGCCACAGCCACACAAGTCGCCACATTCTGGCACAACACGCCGACCTCCAGCGGCAACCCCCGGCTAGGCACACTGCGCCCGGTCAGGATCTGAATCAGCTGCTTTTCACCACCACTCGGATAGCGGGTCGGCACACTGCGTAAGGTGATCTGCGGATGATCAGCTAATGCAGCCTGTAAGGCCGCTTGTGCCTCCGGCTTGTTATCCTCGATGCCAATCAATGTGTGCTGCGGCTGCATCAAGGTGCGCAATATTTCCACCCCAGCGACCAGGTCAGCAGCTTGCTCACGTATCAGGCGATCATCGCAGGTAATATACGGTTCGCACTCCACAGCATTGATGACCAGCGTATGCACCGCGGTCGCTCGCTCTGTACCTGCCTTCACGCTGGTTGGAAATAAGGCACCGCCAAGCCCGACCACGCCTGCCTGGCGAATCCGCTCACGTAAATTATCAGGGTCAGTGCTTATATAATCGCGAATCGGTGGCGGTAAATCAGCCCAGGTATCCTGCCCGTCTGCCTGTATCACGACGCAGGGTGCCGATAAACCAGAGGCATGTGCGATCGGGTAGTCCGCGATCGCCTGGACCGTGCCAGAGGTCGGCGCATGGACTGCTGCGCTGACCGTGTCAGTTGCCTGCGCGATCAGCTGCCCCTTACCTACCAGGTCGCCCGGTCGCACCACCGGCTCCGCCGGCGTACCAATATGTTGTTGCAGCGGAATCCAGAACCGATCCGGTCGCGGCCCGGGCTGAATCAGGGTTTGATTAGACAGACTTTTCTGATCATGCAGATGTAAACCACCGGGAAAATCAAATAAGTCAGGCATCATCATACGCTCAGTGAACAGGTCGTGGCAGGTTAACTCGACATCAGTTTGGCAACCCCCATGTACTCACCATCTGGCATACGCTATCGCGTCAGGAAACTCTTGACCTTATCCAGCCAGCCATGCGCATTCGGGGTGTGCTGCTTACCATTGTCTGCGAAAGAATCTTCTAACTGGCGCAGCAGGTCACGCTGTGTGCTATCCAGCTTGATCGGGGTCTCCACCAGAATACGACATAACAGGTCTCCCTGTGGCCCGCCACGCACTGGCTTGACGCCCTTGCCACGTACCCGAAACATCTTCCCGGTCTGGGTGCCTTCCGGGATTTTGAGTTTGACCTTGCCATTCAGCGTCGGGACTTCCGTCTCACCACCTAAGGCTGCTGTGGTAAAGCTGATCGGCATCTCGCAATGCAGGTGACTTTCTTCCCGACGGAAGATCGGATGCTTTTTCACTGCAACCTGGACATACAAGTCACCAGCAGGTGAGCCATTTTCGCCTGCCTCTCCTTCACCAGATAACCGAATGCGATCACCGGTATCCACACCAGGTGGCACCTTGACCGATAAGGTCTTGGTTTCCTGCACGCGCCCGCGTCCATGACAAGGCGTACACGGCTGATCAATGCTGAACCCTTTACCATGACAGCTGGGGCAGGCCTGCTGAATTGAGAAGAAGCCTTGTTGCATGCGGACTTGTCCCTGTCCCCGACAGGTATTACAGGTCTTCGGCTCACTGCCTGGCTTCGCACCACTCCCATTGCAGGTACCACAGTTGACTAAGGTGGGCACCTTAATCTGCACTGACTTACCTGCCACGGCATCTTCCAGGCTCAGCTCCAGGTTGTATTGCAGGTCATCGCCACGCTGAGCCCCACCACCCTGTCCACCGCGCCCACCAAAGATATCGCCGAACACGTTGCCGAAGATGTCACCGAAATCAGCAGCACCCGCGCCCGCTGCGCCCATATTCGGGTCCACACCCGCATGACCGAATTGGTCATAGGCCGCGCGCTTTTGTGTATCAGACAGTACTTCGTAGGCTTCTTTCGCTTCTTTGAAGTTCTTTTCTGCCACCTTCGCCTTATCACCGGTGTTGCGATCCGGGTGATATTTCATCGCCAGACGACGATAGGCCTTTTTAATTTCTGGCTCGCTCGCGCCTTTGGAGACACCAAGTACTTCGTAATAGTCGCGTTTCGACATAGACAACAACCAAACTGATAGACAGAGGGGATCTCAGCATCAAGGCCATCCGCCTGCCCGCATGGCAGACAAGCGAATTATGGATGCCCTTATTTGTCGTTTTTGACCTCTTCAAACTCGGCATCAACCACATCATCTGACTTGCCTGTGCTACCGGCCTCCGCAGAAGAACCGGCTGCACCAGCAGCGGCGGCTGCCGCAGCGGCTGCATCCGGGCCACCCTGCTGGGCATATAACCGCTCAGCCATTTTGCCGGAGGCCTCTGTCAGTGCCTTGGTCTTGGCCTCAATCGCCTCTTTGTCATCACTCTTTATGACGTCTTCCAGCTCTTTGATAGCGGCTTCAATGCGATCTTTCTCGCCATCTTCCAGCTTGTCGTCACCCAGCTCCTGCATGGATTTACGCGTCGCGTGGATCATGGTATCGGCCATGTTACGTGCCGTAATCAGCTCCTGGAATTTTTTATCTTCAACCGCATGCGCTTCGGCATCCTTCACCATCTTTTCAATTTCGCTATCAGACAGGCCAGAGGATGCCGTAATCCGAATCGACTGTTCTTTACCAGTCGCCTTGTCCTTGGCAGACACATGCAGAATGCCATTCGCGTCCAGATCAAAGCTGACCTCAATCTGCGGAGTGCCGCGTGGTGCCGGTGGAATATCACTCAGATCAAACCGACCCAGCGACTTGTTCGCTGCGGCCTGTTCACGTTCGCCCTGCAGGACATGTACGGTAACTGCGGTCTGGTTGTCGTCGGCAGTCGAGAAGGTTTGCGATGCATTGGTCGGAATGGTGGTATTTTTTTCGATCAGCTTGGTCATCACACCGCCCATCGTCTCGATACCGAGCGACAGTGGGGTAACATCCAGTAACAGGACGTCTTTCACTTCACCACCGAGTACGCCACCCTGAATCGCAGCACCCATGGCAACCGCTTCATCCGGGTTGACATCCTTACGTGGAGCCTTATCGAAGAACTTGGTAACGACTTCCTGGACCTTCGGCATCCGGGTCTGTCCACCCACCAGAATCACATCATTGATGTCAGATGCGGACAGACCAGCATCTTTCAGTGCTGTACGGCAGGGTTGTAATGTCCGCTGTACCAGATCATCTACCAGTGATTCCAGCTTCGCCCGACTCAGTTTGATATCCATATGCTTCGGACCGGAAGCATCGGCGGTGATATAGGGCAGGTTGATATCTGTCTGCTGACCATTAGATAGTTCAATCTTCGCCTTTTCTGCAGCTTCCTTCAGACGTTGTAACGCCAGTGGATCGTTTTTCAGATTAACGCCCTGATCCTTGCGGAAGGTCTCTACCAGATAATCGATAATACGCAGGTCAAAGTCTTCACCGCCGAGGAAGGTATCCCCGTTCGTCGCCAGTACTTCAAACTGATGCTCACCATCAATCTCAGCGACCTCAATGATAGACACGTCGAAGGTACCACCGCCCAAGTCATACACAGCTAGTTTTTTATCACCCTGCGCCTTATCCAGACCATACGCCAAGGCTGCTGCTGTCGGTTCGTTGATGATCCGCTTTACATCCAGACCAGCAATACGGCCCGCGTCTTTGGTTGCCTGACGTTGTGAGTCGTTGAAATAGGCCGGCACCGTGATAACCGCCTCTTTTATTTCCTCACTCAGATAGTCTTCAGCGGTCTTTTTCATCTTTTGCAGGATCTTGGCCGAAATTTCTGGTGGTGCCATCTTTTTGCCATTCACCTCAACCCAGGCATCGCCATTGTCAGCACCCACGATCTTATACGGCACGATATCCTGATCACGCTTGACCACATCGTCTGTAAAGCGACGACCAATCAACCGCTTAATCGCGAATAATGTATTCTGCGGGTTGGTCACTGCCTGGCGCTTCGCACTCTGGCCAACCAGCACTTCACCATCTTTGGTATAGGCAACCACCGAGGGGGTTGTCCGATCACCTTCGCTGTTTTCGATCACCTTTGCGGTGCCACTTTCCATAACCGAGACACACGAATTGGTGGTGCCCAGATCAATACCGATGATTTTGCCCATGACTGGTATATCCTCGAAAATAATAAAAAAATCTGTTGTTGGGCAGTGCTAAAAGCGACTGTATCAGGGGGCGCTTTCAGGTGCCTTGTTGTCTTATTCTGCCGGTGCTGACTCAGGCATTGCCTGCGATACCATCACCATCGCCGGCCGCACCAGCCGACCGTTCAAGCTGTAGCCCTTCTGTACCACCTGGATGACTGTATCTGGTGCAACATCATTCCGTGGCTGCATTGACATCGCCTGATGCAACTCAGGGTCAAAGGGGTCACCCTGCGGGTCATGCTGTTCCACACCCTGCTTTTGCATTGCATCGGTCAGCATCTTTAAGGTCAGTTCCGTGCCTTCACGTAACTTCGCCAGGTCTGCCTGCTCGTCCTGCGCCGCCTGCAGACCCAGCTCCAGGCTGTCCCACACACCGAGCAGATCACTCACAATCTTTTCTGTGCCGAATTTATGTGCCTTTTCCAGTGCCTGAGTATGGCGCCGCTTCAGATTCTCGGTCTCGGCCTGGCTGCGCAACAATTGATCCTGCTGCTGAGCGATCTTATCTTCGGCCTGTACCAGCCTGGTGTTTAATTCTTCTGCAGACAAGGGTGCTGCTGGTTCTACATCTGTCTGTGTTTCCGTCGCTTCTGCCTCAGGGGCTGCCGGAATATCCTGCTTGCCGGATTCCTGCTCGCTCATCCGAAAAACCTCGTAAACGTAACGGTTGATGGGGTCTGTATTGCAGGCTATATGGTGCTATCTGGCAAAATTTCAAGACACCGCCATAAAAAGCAACACATAATAGGGCACCGGAGAATCCCTTTTGAAAATAGCCGCAAGGGTGATTACTCCTTTGCACATGACGGACGTTACCTGAGTCTGCTCTCCGAGGGCGTCTGCGGCCTGGATGGCCGCAGCCGAGCCCCCACGGATGGGTTGATGGCGTACCTCGGAGAGCAGACTCAGGTAGCGCTGATACTGAAGTTTGGAAAGTGCATAACTTCAGGTTAAAAAGTGCTTGCGTACACCTGGTACACTGCGCTTTTTCAGCTTGTCTTTGCTGCGCCCGCGACATTTTCAGAGTTACCCAATACAGAGTTGCCCTGTAAACCGCTGGCCAGTCTTCAGAAAGATATCAGCTCGTAACTGGTACTACGCCCACCAGCCGCTGACCGGCGCAGAATACCTAGCTGCACTAATGCAGTCATATCACGTAACGCTGTATCTGTGGAACATTTTGCTAACCTGGCCCATTTGCGACTGGTCAGCTTGCCTTCAAACCCATCCAGCAACCGATTCAGTACCTTGATCTGACGCGGATTCAACGCACAACCAGACCATTGCTGCCAGAAACGCGCCTTATTCAATACCGCCGCCACAATCTCATCAGCATGATCCAGCGCACGCTGCAAGCACCCGATAAACCAATCCAGCCAGGTGGTAATCACCAGACTGCCACGCTGGGCCTGCTCCAGTAACCGATAATAAGTATCGCGTTCACGCTGAATCTGCGCAGACAGGCTGTAAAACCGATGTGGTGATGATTCAGCCCGAGCCAGCATCAGATCGCCGATCGCACGGGCGATACGCCCATTACCATCATCAAACGGGTGGATAGTCACAAACCACAGGTGAGCAATAGCCGCCCGGATAATCGGGTCATCGGTATAATCTTGGTTACACCAGTACAAAAATTCATCCATCTCCGTGGCTACGCGCGCTGCCGGCGGGGCCTGATAATGCACCCGCTCCCGGCCGATCGGGCCAGACACAATCTGCATCGGACCAGTGGCGTCATCACGCCATGCCCCGACCCGGATGCGGTTAAGCCCACTGAACTGGCCTGGAAATAAAGCCGCATGCCAACCGAATAAACGTTCTGCCGTCAGGGGTTGCCGACTGTTCTGGATAGCGTCTAACATCATGTCCACCACACCATCGACATGACGATCCGCCGGAGCAAGCGCACCGATATCCACGCCCAGACGACGTGCAACAGAAGAACGTACCGCACTTTGGTTCAGTTGTTCACCTTCTATTTCACTGGTCTTAACTACATCTGCTGTCACGACCTGCAACGTGGTCTGCTGGCGCAGATCAAACCCGATGGTTTGCAACCGCCCAAGCCAGTAGCCCCGGGTATGATGTAACTGCGTCAATGGTTGCATGAGTGCCGTGAGATCATATTGCCAGTTTGGCCAGTCCGGCTGTTGCCAGATATATTTATCGCTTATCATGCGGCGAATATGACACCTATTCACCGCAAAGTCAATATTCGCCGCAAATTGTGCGGCGTTTTACATCAACGAACCACTGATATGCAAAGACTCTCCGATAACACCCTGCTGGCCTTATTACACGACACCGAATCAGATCGGGTTGAACGCAAAGAATCGTTCAAGGGTAAAGTATCTAAAAAAGCGCGCGAGGCAGTCTGCGCCTTTGCGAACGATCTGCCCAATTACAATCAGCCTGGTGTGTTGTTCATCGGCGCAACCGATCAGGGCACAGCCAGCGGACTGGAAATCTCTGACCAGTTACTCCGATCGCTGGCAGATATGAGGAGTGATGGCAATATCCAGATACTACCCGAATTATCTGTCGAAAAACGCACGTTACAAGGGGCTGATATTGCCGTTGTCACCGTGATGCCGTCTGATATGCCTCCTGTAAAATATGATGGACGTATCTGGATTCGCACTGGCCCACGTCGGGCGATTGCCAATGCCCAGGAAGAGCGGGTACTGAATGAAAAACGCCGTTATAAAAACCTGCCATTTGATCTCCATCCAATGCCGACAGCCACGTTAAATGACCTGTCGCGATTGATTTTTCAATCTGAATATCTGCCGCAGGCATTCGCCGAAGATATTCTGCAACAAAATCAACGCAGCGAGACGGAACGACTGAGCTCCTGCCGCATGATTCGCTCGGTAGAAGATACGACCCCAACGATCATGGGGTTATTGGCCATTGGTAAAAGCCCACAGGACTTTTTACCCGGTGCCTGCATTCAGTTTTTGCGCATCAATGGCACCGAACTGGCGGACCCGGTGGTTGATGAAGCCAGAATCAGTGGCAATCTGGTTGACATGCTACGCCGCACAGAAGAAAAACTAGCGGCACATAACCGGGCCGCAGTCGATATCACGTCGGCCGCCACGCACCTCATTAGCCAACCCTACCCATCCGTGGCATTACAACAGATTCTGTACAATGCGGCATTACATCGCACCTATGAAGGAACCAATGCGCCTGTCCGGGTGCACTGGTTCAATGACCGGATTGAAATTAACAGCCCGGGTGGCCCGTATGGCAACGTCACCACTGAAAACTTCGGTCAACCGGGCGTAACCGATTATCGCAATCCGAACATCGCAGATGTACTCAAGACCTTCGGCTTCATACAGGCCTTTGGTCGTGGCATTGCCACTGCCGAAAAGGCTATGCAACGCAATGGTAACCCACCCCTGATCTTCGCAGCTCAACAAACGGCTGTGGTGTGTACCTTACAAGGCAAACCATGACTGCACCTGTACTGACCTTTTTTAACAATAAAGGTGGCGTCGGTAAAACATCACTGATCTATCACCTGGCCTGGATGTTTGCCAGTCTCGACAAACAAGTGGTCATTGCTGACCTGGATCCACAAGCCAATCTGACTGCTGCCTTCCTGGACGACGAGCGTATTCACGAACTGTGGAACAATCAGGCAACAAGCTCAACCCTGTATCGCTGCATCAAACCACTAGCCGGGGTCGGTGATATTACTGCGCCAGCCCTGCAAAAAATCACACCAGACCTCCACTTGTTACCAGGCGATGTCGCTTTATCCAGCTTTGAAGACAATGTGTCAGAAGAGTGGCCTAAAAGCATGGGCGATAACAATTTGTACCGCTCTATGCGCATTCTGACTGCCTTCTGGCAGGTGATGCAAATGGCTGCAAACCAGGTACAGGCAGATATTATCCTGGTGGATATCGGCCCTAATCTGGGTGCAATCAACCGGTCTGTGCTGTTAGGCACTGATTATGTAGTGATCCCACTCGGTGCGGATCTGTTTTCATTGCAAGGCCTGAGTAACCTTGGCCCAACATTGCGTCGCTGGCGCGGTCAGTGGAAAAAGCGCCAGGATAACTGGTGTGATAGTAAAGAATATCAAGACTATTCAAGCTTCCAGCTACCCGGCGGCAACATGCAGCCAATCGGCTATCTTTGCCAGCAACATGGTGTGCTCCTGAGTCGACCGGTGAAGGCGTATGATCGCTGGGTACAACGTATCCCGAATGTTTATCGGGAAACCGTACTGGATGAACGTACCAGAACAAATCTCAGGCCAGATGATGATCCTTATTGTCTGGCGATCATCAAGCATTACCGCAGCCTGATACCAATGGGGCAAGAACATCGTAAACCGATTTTTCATCTGACCTCAGCAGATGGTGCCATCGGCGGCCATGCCCGTGCTGTCAGTGACGCCAAAAACGATTTCCGGCAGCTCGCACAAAAAATAGCCGGAAAAATAGAACTTTCCATCTGACAGCACGACAGATAGGTTTTGGGTGACGTGGACGATTTGGCGAGCAAAAGCTGATGCTGCCCGGTTTGAAAATAGCCATAAGAGTCGTGGTACCACTGCACTAAAGGGCGTTATTCAGGCCAGCTCTCCGAGGGCGTCTGCGGCCATGGACGGCCGCAGCCGAGCCCCAGGACGGGTTTATAGCGTACCTCGGAGAACCGGCCTGAATAACGCTTACCACAAGACTGCGGTAGCCAATCACCACACCAATTTCAATCGCTCTCCCTTTTCAAGGCCTGATAACACGCCACCATGTTTCACCCTCTCTCTTTATCGCTCGGTCTGCGGTATACCCGTTCACGGCGACAACATTATTTCATTTCGTTTATCTCGGCCTTTTCCGTGCTGGGCATCGCGCTCGGCGTGATGGCACTGATCACAGTCTTGTCGGTCATGAACGGGTTTCACCACGAAATCCGCGAGCGCATTCTGGGTATGAGCGCACATAATGATGTCCGCACCTGGCAAGGCCAGCTACATGACTGGCCCGATGTGCACCAGCAGGCTTCGCAACATCCGCGTGTGCTGGCGGCCGCACCCTATATCGAAACCCAGGCAATGCTGACACAACAGCGACAAGTCACCGGTGCGCTGGTGCGGGGTGTGCTGCCAGAACTGGAATCAGACGTGGTCAACCTTACCGATGCCATGCAGGCAGGCGAGCTGGCACAATTGCAACCCGGTGCGTATCACATCATTCTGGGTGCCGAACTGGCCACAAAGCTGGGTGCACGCCTCGGTGACAAAATCACCGTCCTGGTGCCGCAGACAACCACCACCATCGTGGGTAGTCGTCCGCGCATGAAGCGATTTACACTGGTCGGTTTATTTGCGGTGGGCATGGCAGAATATGACAGCGGCATCGCACTGATCCATCAGCAGGATGCCGCGCGTCTGCTGCGCATGACAGACCAGGTGCATGGTATCCGACTGCGGCTGGATGATGGCTGGGCCGCCCCGCAAGTCAGTCAGGAGCTGGCGCAACAATTCGGTGCAACTTACCGGGTGCTCAACTGGACTGACTACCATCGTAATTTTTTTGCTGCGCTCCAGATGGAAAAACGGATGCTCGGTCTGTTGTTATTTCTGATTGTGCTGATTGGTGCCTTTACCATTGTCACTACCCTGGTGATGGTAGTGATGGATAAACGCAGCGATATTGCGATTCTGAAGACACTCGGCGCAACACCTGGCCTGATCTGGCGCATCTTTGTCGTCCAGGGCGCGACGCTGGGTGCCATCGGCACCTTACTGGGTGGCACTCTCGGCCTGTTACTCGCCACCCATGTCGAAGCAGTTGTTGCACAAGTCGAGACCTGGTTTGGTATTCATTTTATTGATCCGGGTGTGTATTACATCAGTTATCTACCATCACAGGTACAAACCGGAGATGTGTGGCTGGTCACCCTCGGCGCCTTTACGCTCAGTGTCCTGATGACACTCTATCCTGCCTGGCGCGCCTGGTGCGTCGAACCCGCAGCGGCCTTGCGCTATGAATAATGTCTTACAAGCCACCGATCTGCACCGGCATTTTGGTGCAGCACGAGACCGCATAGCCGTGTTGCGCGGTGTCAACCTGACAATACAGGCAGGTGAGCAGATTGCGATTATCGGCGCATCCGGCTCTGGCAAAAGCACGCTGCTACATTGTCTCGGCGGCCTGGAACAACCGACTCAGGGTAGCGTATCTCTGCAAGGACTCAACCTGCGCCAACAATCCGCTGCAAAACTCAGCCAGATACGTAATCAGCAACTCGGCTTTGTGTATCAGTTTCACCACTTGCTGGCCGAGCTGACCGCACTGGAAAACGTTGCCCTGCCGTTAATGCTCGGTGGCCTGAATCGCAAGCAGGCAGCAGCCCGGGCAACACAGATGTTACAACGTGTCGGTCTCAATGAGCGGGTACAACATAAGCCGCCTGCCCTGTCTGGCGGTGAACGTCAGCGCACGGCCTTAGCCCGTGCAATGGTGACTCACCCAGCCTGTTTACTAGCTGACGAACCCACCGGCAACCTGGACCGGCAAACGGCTGCTCAAGTGTATGAACTGATGCGCGAACTGAACCGACAACAGGGTACCTGCTTGGTAGTCGTGACACATGATCTGACATTAGCCCGGCAGATGGACCGCTGTCTGGTACTGCGCGATGGCACGCTACATGCGGACACGCCCCAGCAATAAATCATGCAATAACCCCCGCTTGATTCTCTGATGGCGCTGCAACCCGACCAAGCACATCGCATGGCGTTGATCAGCCGCACTTAATACCGCTGCAATATGTCGCTGCTCGTGCAGTGGTGGATGACGATACCGAATATGATATACCGTATCACGACTGAGGCTCGGTACGCCGGTTGCCTCGTTATAGGCAGCCAGATTCAGCGACATCAGCAAATAATATAACCAACGCGGGCACATATCGCGATATTCGCGCACATAATAGGTGGTATCAATCGGCCAGCAGGCCTGCTCCAGATAGGTCGGCTGGTGAATCGTACCCTTGCGCCCGATCACCACTGACGGGCCCGCTACCAGATAACGGCTGGTATAACCAATCACCCCACCCGCGCCCACTACCGGATATCGACCATACGGTTGTACCGGTACCGGACATGGCTTGCCATACGCCAGTACCAGGCTATCACCTAAACGCCTTTCTCGCCGGTCAGACTGTGCCGTACGCCAGCCCGTGCCACCGGTCACAGCATGTCCTGACCCGATATGAGCTTGAATCAAACCAAGCCGCAAGTGGTGCAGTTTCTGCAACCTGGCCTGCTCCAGAAAGATCAGACGATCCATTGACGACAAGGTAGCAATCAATCGGCCCTGCTGCGCCAACGGCGGGTAAATCACCGGCAACGCCTGCAATACCGGCTTCGTCAGACCAAACCGGGTGATACCTTGTGCGCACAGATAAAAATAATCCCGCACCGTTTGCAAGCCGAGATACTGATGCAGATAAGCACCTGATAACCGCCTGGTATCTGGTCGTAATAATGCCAGGTGATAACCACACAATACACCCGGTAAGGTGGCTGGCACATACGCTGATACACCGATATCACGTGGCGACTCTGAATCCTTCGTGATCAATACATCATCAGCCTGCACACTACAGCGACTGATCTCTTTCGGCTTCGCAGTGGCCTGCATAAAATTCAGCTGATCGGTGATCTGATCATGCTGATACACCTCCCGGTAATTACACAGCTGTACCGGAATCTCATCGTCACATGATTTTTTGTCCACCTGGCTGGACTGTATCGTGGCCAACTCACCGAGAGGTGCCATCTGCCAGCCTGGTGGCAGATCATGCATAACCCAGCGCCCGCAAATGCTGCTGCATAACAGCATCAGCCTGACCGATTTGCTCGTCCAGCTCATACAAGGACGTATGATATGTATCCCACCAGTGATCACATTGCTGAACTACAGCAGGAGCGGCCGTTGCCAGGCGGTGATGTAACTGCCGTTTCGTCGTGATCTCCGGCTTAAAGACATAATAGCCTGCGTTTTTCAGCATCAGCACACACGACAGATCAAACCCCTGCAACTTGTCGCGCTGAATATACGGATCCCGGACTTCATGTGCCGGAATGCCACCTTGTAACAGGCGTGTAACATCATAGTGTACCGGTGGTGGCGAGGTATCAGCATATCGCCGGATCGTCAGGTTATAACCATTTTCCCGAATCGCTGCCAGACTCGCGACCACAGAATACCGCTCTGTTGCCTGATACTGATCAAATGTCTCAATAATCTGTTCAACATCCTGCTGCCGTAGCTTATGCTGCCCCTTTTCTGTACCGTAATAACATTCCGCATTAATAAATAAAACACGACCCTGCCGCTGCGCCGGTTTCATTCGGTTGATAATCAACAAACAAGCCGGAATACTGGTACCGTAAAACAAACCAGCCGGCAAACCAATCACCGCTTCTAACAAGTCATCCTCAACTAATCCCTGTCGGATAGTCTTTTCGCTACCACCACGAAATAAAACACCATGCGGCATGATCACACCCAGCATGCCCTGCTCATTCAATGCAGCTAACATATGCTGGACAAAGGCTAAGTCGCCAGCATCCTTAGGTGGCGTGCCATAACGAAAACGACCATACGGATCCTGATCTGCTTCAGGCTTGCCCCATTTTTTCAGACTAAACGGCGGATTCGCGATGACCCGATCAAACGTCATCAGTGCACCAGCATGAATATGCATCGGCTCGCGCAAGGTATCACCTTTACGGATATCTGCATTGAACACGCCATGCAAAAACATATTCATCTTGCAGATAGCCCAGGTATTCAGATTCATTTCCTGACCAGATAATGACAGATTCGCCGGATTCTCAGCATGCTGCACCAGATAATTCCGCGTCTCAATCAGCATTCCACCAGAACCAGCCGTCGGGTCATAAATACGCATCCCTGCATGCGGCTTCAATAAGCCCACCAATAACTGCACAACTTCTGATGGGGTATAAAACTCACCACCCTTTTTACCAGCAGAATCTGCAAACATCTTAATCAGATATTCGTACGCACTGCCTAACAAATCAGGCTGTTCAAAATCAGTATTACGCAAACGGTGTCGGGAAAAATGATCTAACAGATCACGTAGCTTTTTATCTGAAAGTTTATTTTTGATATTAAAATCAATACTGACTAATACCCCTTCCAATGCATGATTATAATATTCAATTAACTCCGTCGCCTTATTCAACCCAACACCAATATCCTGCTGTAGATTCTGCAGGTTCTCCCAACGTGCTGCATCCGGCACAAAAAAAGTTTTATCGTATTCTGCTTCATCCGACACAAACTTCCGGGCCTTATCCTCCGGCCAGCCTTTATTACGATAATAATGTAATACTTTTTCCTGCTCTTCCTGAAAGGCATCTGACAAGCGTTTTAAAAATAGCATACCAAAGATATAATCTTTAAATTCAGAAGCATCCATATTCCCTCGTAAAATATCTGCTGCTTCCCATAAAAAAGATTCCAGCGCCTGCAAAGTCAGTTGTTGTGTCATAGTCAATAAAATTCAGGTTTTGTGCCTACCCGGTGATCTGAAAATATCAGTATAAACCAACTGCCTGCCGCAAACAGGTAAACGAATGTCATCTTAAGCAGAGCTAGCCGCCATTGCTATTTAACAGACCTGACCATAAATTACCATTCAGGGTCAGAGTCCAATAGGCGAGCTATTTTACGCAAATCAGTTCCTGTATAGCCAGCATTGACATTGCTGCAAAGGCAGATTTTGCTTGCTGACTCCCATAGATCAGGCTACACTTTGCGCCGCTCAAAATACAGAATGATACTGGCACTTCGCCGATATCACCTAACTGTTTCTGCAACCAGCAGAAACCAGCAGTTCCATGACGCATGTCACAACCTTCATCCAGTCTTCCT
>JAHDCB010000194.1 GCA_020630035.1 Gammaproteobacteria bacterium | reverse complement strand
TCCAGAAAGCCAACACCTACCGGGGTGGCCAGATTTACCAAGTCTTCTGCCATGGTATCTACAGAAACATGGCTGTTATCGGCCAGAACCAAATAGTCCGCCGTACTAAGGTGAAATGCACCGGACAAATCCAGAGCCGCATGTTCACCAAACCAGATACCAGCGGGATTCAATAACCACAGATCGGCTCCGGCAATCGCGCTGCGCAATGTGCCTTCTATCTGCGAAGCCGGGCCCTGTACCCGAGCAATGATATGTTGCACCGTATCCGGCCCATGAAAGGTCGCACTTTCCCAAGCATCCAGATTAAACACAGAAAAATGATGGTATAGATTCTCACCCAGCAATCTGCCCCAGCTTGCCGGTATCTGATAATCCGGCCCTGCCGGACGGTATATCTGCTCCGGAATCCTGCCGGAAACAATACTCTGACGCTCGAAATAGCCAATACCTGATTCTATGCGCAACCAGCTATCCAGCGCTGCAGCACCGTTTACCTGTAGTACCGGCGTCTGTACCCGGATATCACCCGGAACAGCACCTGCTTCTGCCATCTGTGTCATTAGTATTACTTGCGGTTGATTATTCCAGACCTGCAATTGTTGTTCCGCCTGAATCTGAATGGCACCAGCCTGACCAGGTAGTAACGGATCGCCAATCCGGTGTTCGGCACCCGAGATGGACAGCACCGAAGTCACGTCAGAGGCTATCGAAAAATCTTCAAAGATATATGGATCATCACCCAACACCTTTGGCACATCAGCAGACTCGAAGTCTTGATCAAAGTTTTCCCCAAGCACTGTGATAGACCAGTGTTGCAACTCAGAATAATTAAAACTCTCATCTCCGATGAGTTCTTTGATATGTAGTTTCCATTCACCATCGAACGTTTCACCGTTCAAATTATGGAAGGCTTCTTTAGGACGAAAGCGAAACACTGTGGAAATAGTAACATCTCTGTCATCAATCAGCCTGTCAGCCGCATCTGAAAGTACAACATTGAAAATGTCATTGATTGATTGTCGCTTGAATAAAGTCAGCTCTGTACCCGCCGGGCTTTCTAACACCATATCCAACAAGTTCAACTGAGCTTCTTTGTTATCTTCCGTCGCCTGAGCCAGACTCATACTAAGCGTAAACGACACTGACAAATCTTCACCGACAGAACCACTATGCAAGCCAACTTCACCCTTGGCATCACGCATATCCAGCACGACATTCGGTGCCTGTATCTGAATATCTCCGGCATCACCGGCATGACTGGTACGTGTATCAACCAGACTGCGGGTCAGATTCAGATCACGCTGCGCTTGTAAGGCAATACCTCGTCCATCGTGCCTGCCATTGGTACGCGCACTGAGGGTACTGCCTTCAATCTTGACCTGATCTCCAGCAATGGTGATGCGCCCACCACCGACTCCATCTGCCTGCAACTGACTGTCCGCGATGTGAACAACAGCTGATTTCGCCGGTGAGGATGGAATAACATCAGCTTGCGGCAATGGCACTTCACCTGCGGCAGCCGTACTGATCAGATCAACTCGTCCACCAACAGCCTGCAATTTGGCACCAGAATCAATCGTGATGTCGCCACCAACCAGGCTGATCGCCTGCCCCTCCGCCACACGCAATTGACTGCCACTGATTTGGATTTTGCTGGCGTTTGCGTCCAGAAAACCGAATGCCTCCGGCGCAGCAACCGTCAGGTTGACGCCTCGGTCTGCACTGGCATACACCCGTTGACCATCTGCCAGCGTGACATAATCAGCGGTACTGGCATGAAACGCCCCCTTCACATCCAGACTGGCATTTTCACCCATCACGATGCCGTTTGGATTGATCAGGTACAGATTCGCCTCGCTGGTCGTACTCTGAATCTTACCGTCAATCCAGCTATCGTTCGTACCCGTCACCCGACTGATGATGTTTTGTGTACCGTCGGTGGCCTTAAAATCAACCGTATGCCCGGTCTCAACGTTAAATTCCCGAAAGCTGTGCAACAGGTTGCCACCGTGGGCTGTACCACCTGTAATGGCACGGGTTCGATCACCACTCCAATCTACCTGGGTTCCTGCTGTACCATCAGCAATCAGGCCACCACCGGGAGCAGCCGATAAGACACTGCTCAGCGACAGGCTGAGCAGTGCAGCAAAAAAGATTCTGGTTTGCATAGTATGTCACCTCATCCACGACCAACGCGGCAAACACCAAGCAGTTTGCCTTTTAGAATTTCCCATAGCTTTATCCCCGCCATGATAAACTACCCCGCCCCAAGGGATGGGGATAGTTCATTGAGATGGCCCTGAGACACACCAAAAACAACATAGACAAAGCCTATCAGCATCAGATAAAATCTCTGGCCGACTATGAAA
>JAHDCB010000193.1:354-2381 GCA_020630035.1 Gammaproteobacteria bacterium | reverse complement strand
CACGAAATCTATTGTTAAATCAATTGCTTACTAAAAACTGTCCGAAGTGTTGTTAAGTGCCTTGTTAAATAAACACTGACTGTTGTATGGCAGAAGGAGTGTAGCGGGCTGATAATCTCGTATTCCTTCTTCAAGTATGCCAACCCTGCACGCAATATTTGGTGAGCGCGATCGTTTTCAGAGGCATGCTCGAATCATGATTAAAGAACTACACCTTAAAAACTGGAAAAGCTTTGAGCAGGCGACTCTGTATATTGACCCGCTCACATTATTGATCGGCAGTAATGCCGGTGGTAAATCCAATACTCTGGATGCGTTATTGCTGCTCAACCGGACCAGCCAGGGCATCGCACTCAGCTCAGCAATTGCCGGAAGCGTCGGTCTGACACCGCTGCGTGGTGGTATGGATTGGGTTTGTTATCAATCTGGTGAACCATTTACACTCAGTATTCTGCTGGCTGATGAAAGTAATAACAGAGAGTACTCTTATGAGCTGAAGATACAGGTTAACCATACCAGGGCAGAAGTATGTGCGGAGCGTCTGATCCTGCGCCAGGAGCGACCAAGAGGAATGCCTAAGGAAACTACCCTGTTTCGTGCTGAACAACACATACCGCATGCACCCAGTATTCGCACTTATTTCTGGACTGGCAAACAGGGTAAAGGCAAAGCACTGGATTTAGGCCTGACCCATACACTGCTGGCACAGACAGAGTCACTCAATCTGCGCAAAGAGATCCACACTGGCGTGCAGTATGTCCGCCGACATTTACAACGTATCTTTGTATTTGATCCGATTCCCAGCCATATGCGCCAGTATGCCGCTCTCTCTGATACGCTGGCAATGGATGGGTCTAATGTGGCTGGTGTGCTGGCAGGTCTGACCAAAGAAAATAAAGCCTCTGTTGAGGATACACTGACGCATTATCTTCAGGCCCTGCCGGAACAGGATATTACCCGGGTCTGGGCAGAAACGGTGGATAAATTTAAAAGAGATGCAATGTTATATTGTTCTGAAGACTGGGGGCAGGATGCACCATATGAAATGGATGCACGTGCCATGTCTGACGGCAGTCTGCGTTATCTCGCCATTGTTGTGGCTTTATTAACCTTAGAAACCGGCAGCTTGTTGGTGATTGAAGAAGTTGACAATGGCCTGCATCCTGCACGTGCAAAGACGCTGCTTGATATGTTGTGCGAACTTGGCCGGAAACGACAGATTGATATTATCATCACAACACATAACCCGGCGTTACTGGATGCTACCGGCACCAGCCTGGTGTCTTATGTCACAGTCGTTCACCGCAATAGCCGAGGGCATAGCTGTCTGAAATTACTGGAAGATATCAATAGTTTACCAAAAATGATGGCAGGTGGAACATTAGGGTGGCTTGCGACCGGAGGTCAGATAGAGTCTGCGTTAAAAACGGAAGGCTGCGTATGAGAAAAGTATTGATTATGGATACGAGTGTACTCTGTGTCTGGCTACAGATTCCGGGAAAATCGACTTGTGGTTCGACAACAGATCCTTGGAACAAGGACAGAGTAGAACAAAAGATTGCTGCCGAGGAAACCGATGCAACCACCTTTGTTCTGCCACTCGCCACATTAATTGAGACAGGAAATCACATCGCTCATGCTGCCCACAGTCGCAGAAAACTAGGGGAAGCACTGGCTGATCTGATGAAAAAAAGCGCTGACCAACAAACGCCCTGGGCGGCATTTTCTGCGCAGGAAACACTATGGAAGATACAAAATCTGAAGCACTTAGCCGATCGCTGGCCACTGCTTGCCGAACAGAGATGTTCGCTGGGTGATGCCACGATCAGAGATATTGCTGAATATTACGCGCAGATGAATTGTCGTGTCGAAATCCTGACAGGTGACCAGGGTTTGAAGGCGTACGAGCCAGTCACACCACCTCTGATACCGCGTCGTCGTAAACCGTAGTGGTCAGGTATTTTCGCAGGTGCCATCAAGAGCGCTGTAGCCTTTTTTAAGATGGCTTTCTCTCGTTCTAATCGTCT
>JAHDCB010000193.1:0-320 GCA_020630035.1 Gammaproteobacteria bacterium | reverse complement strand
CCTTTTTCAGGGGTTTCGCCACTGCGTTCCTGGCTCAGTTGTTTGACCCAACGACCTAATGCCGTGTGACTGACCCCCATAGCTATGGTGGCTCATTACACTGTGCAACCTGGGATGTCCGCCGTACGGGTGGTTGTGAAGATTATTTTCCAAATCTGAGTTAGCGGTATCGCGATATGCAACAGGTATTGACAGACTATGTACAGGACTTTTTTGCTGTGCAGGTAACACTTACTCCCGATGCAATTGCGGTGGTGGCAGATGAACAGACGCTAACCTACCGCGAGCTGGATACGCAGGCAGAACAGTTGGCGGCCCGC
>JAHDCB010000192.1 GCA_020630035.1 Gammaproteobacteria bacterium | reverse complement strand
GCGTAAACCAGCTCTCACCCCCTCAAGTGGTACGAAAATACTTGACCACTACAAATCGCACCCCGCCCACAACCTGTAGTTTATCAAACAGAATAACTAGGTTATCATAATCGGTTTTGGGCCGTTAGCTCAGTGGTTAGAGCAGGGGACTCATAATCCCTTGGTCCGGGGTTCAAATCCCTGACGGCCCACCATCTCTCGCCAGACAACAAAAAGAATTATAAATCAAATACTTAAAAAGAAAAATCCCATACTAAAAACAAATCATTATTGTCAGCCATGTGCTGCATCTGTGCTTAATTTAGTACCACCCACCTCTGATAATCCCCCCGCATCCCTGATACCTTCCCAACCACTACCGCTTCGTTGAAGTGCCCCACCAAGAGATTCGGCAACCTTGTCCGAACGGCAAAACATACCTGCAACCGAAAACACAGCACCTGATACCCAACCAGCATTTGATGCGAAGGCCTTCCTGCGGACCCTGACTCAACAACCCGGTGTATACCGGATGCTGAATATCACGCGCGAAGTGTTATATGTCGGCAAGGCAAAAAATCTACAAAAGCGGGTCAGTACCTATTTCACACGTGCCACCAATACCCGTATCGCAACGATGGTGGCACAGATCGCTGATATCACGATCACCGTCACTCACACAGAGACTGAAGCGCTAATCCTCGAAAATAACCTGATCAAACAACACCAACCGCGCTATAACGTCCTATTGCGTGATGACAAAAGTTATCCCTATCTGTATCTGTCTGCCGACGATTATCCCCGCCTGAGCTTTCATCGCGGCGCCCGCCGTGGCAAGGGCCAGTATTTCGGGCCTTATCCAAACAGTCGCGCAGTACGTGACACCCTGCAGCTACTACAGAAACTGATCCCAGTGCGTCAATGCGAAAACAGCTATTTTGCCAATCGTTCGCGCCCCTGTCTGCAATATCAGATCGAGCGCTGCACCGCCCCCTGCGTCGGCTTTATCAGCCAGGCCGACTATGCTCAGGATGTCACTGATATCCGCCTGTTCCTGGAAGGCAAGGCATCCGCCGTGACTGATCGCTGGATCGCCCGGATGGAAACGGCAGCACAATCACTTGAATTTGAACGCGCGGCCAGACTGCGTGATCAGGTCAGCACACTGCGCACCATTCAGGAAAAACAATATGTCAGCGGCGAACAGGGTGACCTGGATATCATCGCAGTCGCTCATCAGGGCGGTGTCGCCTGCGTACAACTATTTTATATCCGCCACGGGCACAACCTGGGCAACAAAACCTTATATCCTGGTACTGGCGAAGGCGCCGGGGCTGGTGAGCTGATCTCCAGCTGTATCGCACAATATTATCTGGGTAAGATCGTACCAGGTGAACTGCTGGTAAATGCCATGCCAGAAGACCAGGTACTATTGGAACAACAATTAAGCGAACAAGCCGGACGCAGAATACGTATCCGCCACAACCCACGCGGCGAACGGGCACGCTGGCTACAGATGGCCGTCAACAATGCCCAACTGGCGCTACAGGCACGCCTGGCCAGTGCCAGCGTCAACCAGCAGCGGGTAATGGCACTACAAGCTGCCTTGCAGCTTGACACATCACCACAACGCCTGGAATGCTTTGATATCAGCCATACCATGGGCGAACAAACTGTGGCATCCTGTGTCGTGTTCACGCATGGTGCACCCTGCAACAGTGATTATCGACGCTACAATATCACCGGCATCCAGGGTGGCGATGACTATGCCGCCATGCGCCAGGTATTGACACGTCGCTACCAACGGTTGCAAGCGGAAGACGGCAAGTTTCCCGACCTGCTGATTATTGATGGTGGGAAAGGTCAATTGCAGGCCGCACAAACCATCCTGCAGACACTCGGCATTAATAACCAGGAGATACTCGGCATCGCGAAGGGTCCCAGCCGCAAACCCGGCATGGAACAACTCTTTATGCCCGGCCTGAATCAGCCACTCAGGCTACCACCAGATTCAGCCGCACTGCACTTGCTCCAGCACATCCGTGATGAAGCCCATCGCTTCGCCATCACCGGACATCGCCAGCGCCGGGCAAAGACCAACCATGCTTCACCATTAGAAGGTATCCGGGGAATTGGTGCCAAACGTCGCCAGCGCCTGCTACGGCACTTCGGCGGTTTGCAAGGCCTGAGTCGCGCCGGTGTGGATGACATCAGCCAGGTGCAGGGTATCAGCCACACCCTGGCAGAACAGATTCATGCCGCATTACACGGTGGGGTATAAATCAAATTGCGCCGCCACCGTGTTATCCCTACCGCAAGCAGCAGGGCAACTCCAGAGTGACCTCACAAGTTTTATTCAATCTAAGGATTCCCCTGTAGTGGTCTAATAATCTCGTACCACACGAAGGGGTAAGTTACCCTGACCCT
>JAHDCB010000191.1 GCA_020630035.1 Gammaproteobacteria bacterium | reverse complement strand
GCGTAAACCAGCTCTCACCCCCTCAAGTGGTACGAAAATACTTGACCACTACAATAAGAACCCGACAATTACGGTGCTGGAATTGCCTTTTCTGGGAGTACAGACGCTGCAGCAGGAACGTAAATTGTCGCAGGCGCTGTATCAGCACCCTGCGGTAGTCGCTGATATGGCACGCTGGAATGCAACTCTGCTGATGCCGTCACCTTTGCCACAGTACAACATTGTGGGTGTCGGGCCGGCGCCAGAGGCGTTAGCAGCCTATCAAGGCCTGAGGGTCCGGGCGACCGGTGGCATTGGCAAGGCGATGGCTGCACTGGGTGCGGTGCCGACTTCCATGTCGGCTTCGGAAGTACGTCAGGCCCTGGATAGTGGTGTGGTCAAGGCGGTTGCCTTTGCTCCGCACGCCCATATGTCGTTTGGTACGATTGAGTCGGGTAAATGGTGGACTCAGAACCTGAATCCGGGCACAGTAAATTGTCCGGTGGTGGTGAATACAGATGCCCTGCAGAGTCTGTCAGACGCCCATAGGCAGGCCCTGCTGAGTTCTGTGGATGCAGCACTGGATCATTATATTACGGTCTACAATGGTAAAACCATGCAGGCCTGGGGGCCGGTCCTGGCAGAACGTCAGATTCAGACCATTCGCTATACAGATGCGGAATTAGCTGCGTTTCGTGAGCAGGTGGCCAGCCCGGCAGCCGAGAATTGGATCAAGACCAACCAGGCTAAGGGGATTCCTGCCCGGGAGCTGTATGATTTTGTGATTGGAATGCTGGCGAATTAACGCCTGAAGTTACACACCAGCAGCTTTACCCGACAGCTCTCCTCGGAGAGTAGACTCAGGTAACGTTGCTACTGATAGGTTGCTGCCGAGGCGAGCCTGGTAGTCATATTGTGACCAGTCTGCACGGAGGTGCCAACAGGCTTCAGGGTGACGGTGGGTTTGTTCGGGGGTGAGTTCAATGGCGTCGAAACCGACCTGGCGGGCGATGCCATACTGATCGGGGAGTAGCGCTCCAGTAGCACGCAGGTGCCCCCGGTAGCCCAGCAGACGCAGTTGATGGGCGAGGGTATAGCCACGCCCGTCACTGAAGATGGGGAAGGTGATACGGATATGACGGATGTTATCCAGGTGGGTATGCAATGGTTGCAGGTCGGTTGCCGGCGCAATTTCTAATGCGCTGGCAGGTCGGGTGATCTCAGGTGTATAACACACCCAGGACAGGGGTTGGGTCTCTGTTTGAAACCCAGTGTCGGTAACGAGAATGTTCATGCAGCCTGACTGATTGGGGTGGTGTTGCGACGTTGTATACGCCCGTTGATGAAATGGATACCGCATTCATGCTTGCTACTGTTACGCCAGCGGCCAGCACGGCTGTTTTCATGTTGGGTAACGGGCGAGGTGCAGGGTGCGCAACCAATAGACCGATAGCCTTGTGCGACCAGCGGATGAGCGGGTAGCTGATGTTGTTGCCGGTAGTCTTCCAGTTGTTGTGGAGTCCAGTGTACCAGCGGGTTGATCTTGATACGCTGATCCTGCTCGTTCTCGAAATAATCCAGATCTGACCGGGTGTCGCCCTGGTATCGCTTGCGCCCACTGATCCAGGCATCAAATGTACTCAGTGCTTGCTGGAGCGGGCGCACCTTGCGTAACTCGCAGCAAACATTTGGTGCTGTCTGATGTAATGTGCCAGTGGCATCCTGTGTTGCTAGGTCCTCAGGGTTGGGTCTTAAAGTGCGTAAATCAGTCAGGCCGAGCTGTGCGGTCAGTTGTTGCTGATAGGCCAGTGTTTCCGGGAACAGTTTGCCGGTATTGATGAATAATACCGGGATTGCCGGGTTCACTCGTGCTACCAGATGCAACAGTACGGCTGATTCAGCACCAAACGAAGACACCAGTGCGATCCGGCCCAGGCGTGGATCGCGCAGCATTTGTTCAATAAACAACCGGGTAGGCTGGCCACGGTAGTCTGCATTCAGCCCGGCAATGCGGGTAGTCATTGAGTCAGATTCAGACATGGGAGGAGTATAAGGCTGTTTTGAAAGGTGCCGGCCCGAGGCGGCGATAGGTGTCAATAAAGGGTTCTGCGTCATGACTGCGTTGTGTCAGGTAGGCCTGGATCAGACGTTCCACAGCAGGAATGATGTCTTCGTAAGAAAATCCCTGTCCAGTGCGCTTGCCCAATGTGGCCTGCTCAGTATGATCGCCACCGAGGGTGACCTGGTAACTTTCAACACCTCCCCGATCCATACCGAGAATGCCGATATGACCGACATGGTGGTGCCCACAGGCATTGATACAACCGGAAATCTTGACCTTCAGCGGGCCGATCTGGTGTTCCAGTGACAAGTCATCAAAGCGTTGCGCGATCTGTTGTGCAATCGGAATGGAACGTGCCATTGCCAGTGA
>JAHDCB010000022.1 GCA_020630035.1 Gammaproteobacteria bacterium | reverse complement strand
TCGATAAATTCACGGCGCGGCTCAACCAGATCACCCATCAGGGTTGTAAAAAGCTCATCTGATTGCATCGCGTCCTCAATGTTGACTTGTAACAAGCGCCGATGCAACGGATCCATCGTGGTTTCCCAGAGCTGGTCCGGGTTCATCTCTCCCAGCCCTTTATAACGCTGAATATGGTGCCCTTTCTGCGCCTCTGTCATTAACCAGTGAAATGCTTCTGCAAAGCTACCGACGGACTGTTGCTTATCCCCGCGCCGTACATACGCAGCATCACCGAACAGATCGTTGGTAGCTGCGCCCAGATCAACGATCTGCTGGTATTCAGCGGTATGAAAAAAACGTAGCGGAATACGGGTGCTACCTGGAATACCGTGGGTCCAGCAGGTCAGGTGTATCGCGTCCTGATCTGCTCGCTTAACCTGATAACGATTCGCTATGGTGCCTTCAGTCTGCTGTAATTGTTGTTCCAATTGCACCAGCCAGGCATCCAGTTCTGGCGGTGACTGCAGTCGCTCTGCAGTAACCGGTGGTAAGGCTGGTAAGGCGCGCATAAACGCCGGATTGTACCGTTGCCCCAGTCGCTGCTGAGTAGCCTGTACCGTCACAAACTGGCGGGCCAATTGTTCAAATGCAACTTCTGATAAGGGCGGTGCTGCTGCATTAACATGCAATTGTGCTTGTTCCAACGCATGGTTTAACAGGTAGTCATTCAGTGCCTGGTCATCCCTCAGATAGGTTTCCTGTTTTCCCTTTTTGATTTTGTACAAAGGTGGTTGCGCGATATAGATATGTCCCTGCTCTATCAGGGCCGGCATCTGGCGATAAAAAAAGGTCAATAACAAGGTGCGAATGTGTGCACCGTCCACGTCTGCATCGGTCATGATGATGATACGGTGATAACGTAGCTTTTCTAGCGCAAACTCATCGCGTCCGATACCGCAACCAAGTGCCGTGATCAGGGTGCCAACTTCAGCAGAAGACAACATCTTGTCAAAACGAGCCTTTTCGATATTCAGAATTTTACCCTTCAACGGCAATATCGCCTGTGAGCGACGATCCCGGCCCTGTTTCGCTGACCCTCCCGCTGAATCACCCTCCACCAGATAAAGCTCTGATAAGGCCGGGTCTTTTTCCTGGCAGTCCGCCAGCTTACCAGGCAGACCTGCCACATCCAACACGCTTTTACGCCGGGTCATTTCGCGTGCCTTACGCGCTGCCTCACGGGCACGTGCAGATTCTATAATCTTGGTGGCAATCAGCTTGCCTTCTGCCGGGTTTTCCAACAGATAATCCTGTAGTTTGTCACTCAGGGCTGATTCGACCAGTGGCTTGATTTCTGAAGAAACCAGCTTGTCTTTTGTTTGGGATGAAAATTTCGGATCCGGCACTTTCACCGAAACCACAGCGGTCAGCCCCTCACGAGCATCATCCCCGCTGGTAGCTACCTTTTGTTTTTTGCTGCCATGCTCTTTATTGATATAGGTATTCAGGGTGCGGGTCAGACCAGCACGGAATCCGGCCAGGTGTGTTCCACCGTCTTTTTGTGGGATATTATTGGTAAAACAGTACACATTTTCCTGATAACTATCATTCCATTGCAGTGCGATTTCTATGCCTACCTGCTCTACTGTTTGCGCGAAATAAAAGATTTTACGATGGAGGACTGTTTTTTTCTGGCTCAGATGCTCCACAAATGCCTGTATACCGCCGGTATACGCAAAGGTAGCCGTTTCATCAGTGCGCTCATCTGTCAGTACAATCTGCACACCTGAATTCAGAAATGCCAGTTCACGCAGCCGTTTCGCCAGAATCGCATATTTAAATTCGATATCTGAAAATATCTCCTCACTTGGCTTAAATATAATGGTTGTGCCAGTTTTATCTGATGGCGCAACCTGCGCCAGGGGTGCTAAGGGCTCACCAAGTCGATACGCTTGTTCATGCCGATACCCTTCACGATCGATTATCAGGTGCAGCTCGGCAGATAGCGCATTGACCACCGAGACACCAACCCCATGTAACCCGCCAGACACCTTATATGAGTTATCGTCAAATTTACCGCCGGCATGTAGCACGGTCATAATCACTTCGGCAGCTGACTTACCTTCCTCATGCATTCCCACCGGAATACCACGCCCGTCATCTGAGACGCTGACGGCCCCATCCTGCTGAATAGTCACCTGGATGGACTGACAATAGCCCGCCAGAGCCTCATCAATCGCATTATCCACCACCTCAAACACCATGTGATGTAATCCGGTGCCATCATCCGTATCACCGATATACATACCAGGTCGTTTGCGTACCGCATCTAATCCCTTCAGGACTTTGATTGAGGTTGTATCGTAGCTCACAATGTAGGCCTTATTTGGTTACCAATTGCCCTTGTTCCATGTGGAACACATCTGCCACATGGGAACAACAAGACAGGATATCGGTTGCATTTAATGCAGTGATAAAGGATTGAGGGAACAAGGTTGGAATGGCATCTAACAGACAGGCCTGATTACGTTGATCCAGCTCTGCTGTCAGGTCATCGAATAATAAAACGCTGCTTTTGTGTTGTTGCGTCTGAAACAATTTGGCTTGTGCAAAATAGAGTGCTGCAGCAGCCATCTTCAATTGGCCACGTGACAGCCGCTTTGCACCCTTTGCTTCCTGACTGCGAATGATAATCTCAGCTCGGTGCGGCCCAACGCTGGTATATTTCATTTTGCGGTCAGTTTCACGCGCCTTCGCCAAGGCATCATGCAAACTCAGCTCTAGTGACCAGCCACGCTGATAATGTAACGTCAGCGTCAGATCTGATTCCCATTGTTGCTGATAAGACTGCATTAAGGGCAATAGTTGCGCCAGATATTGTGCACGCCATTGATCCAGGCAACCTGCCTGCACATGCAAAATGGCTTCCCACTCTGTCAACTCAGCGACAGACTGCTTTAACGCCGCATTACGTTGTTCTAAGGCGCGGTGATACCGTTGGAAGCAAGCCAGATATTGTGGTTCCATGTGCAACAAACCAGAGTCGAGGAAGTTACGACGCTGTTCCGGCCCGCCTGTAATCAGGCTTTGCACATCTGAATCCAGAGATAAGACTGGCAACAAATTCAGCATATCAGAACGTCGATTCAGTGGCTTGCCATCTAATCGCACCTGCATGTCATGCCTGGCACGCTGTATACCCAGTGTATGGGTAGTACCCAGATGTGAGGTAAATCGGGCAACCACCCGGTAGGCCTCAGAACCAGTACGAATCAGTGGTACCGCATCACGATAACGAAAACTACGCCCATGCGTGACGATGTGGAGTGCTTCTAATATACTGGTTTTGCCCGAGCCATTAGGCCCGGTAATCAGATTCAGCCCAGGTTGTGGCTGCATCATTGCAGACGCAATGAGTCTTAGATCCGTGATCTGTAGCTGACGAAACATCGCAGGACAGAAAACTCTCAGTTCAGAGCCGCATCGGCATCACAATGTAACGATAGGCACCTGTTCCTGTCGGGCGAATCAATACACTGGAGTCCGGCCCGGCAATCACCATTTCAACCTGCTGGGTCTCTATCGCGTTCAATACATCCTGTACATAGGCGACATTGAACCCCATATCCAGCAACTTGCCCTGATATTCTACGGCCAGTTGTTCTTCAGCTTCGTCGTTTTCAGCATTGCTGACTTGCAGGCAAAGCTGATCTTTTTTGATATGGAAGTGCGTACTACAAAATTTTTCAGTCGCAGACAATACCGCTGTGCGGGCTAATACTTGTCTGAGCTGCTCCCGGTCTGCCCGAAGCAGATTTGCATCCTGCTCGACAGGCAATATCGCCTCATAGTCAGGAAACTGCCCTTCTATCAATTTAGTGGTAAATACTGTCTCACCCAGCCCTATCCGCAGATAATGGTGGCTGAAGGCAATTTCGGCTGACGCCTCTTCGTCTTGGCTTAATAAACGGTTAAGTTCAGCGATTGCCTTACGCGGGATAATCAGTTGCGTGTCGTCCTGAATATTATGCGCCAATTCAGCTTCGGCCATCGCCAACCGATGCCCGTCTGTCGCGACTGTTCGGATCACACCTGACTGAAAGGTCAGCAACAAACCATTCAGATAATAACGCACATCCTGTTGCGCCATAGCAAAGGCAGTTTTATCCAACAGGTGCCTGAGGCTGGCTTGTTCCACGTGAAACTGCTCAGTAACGGTATCTGTGGTGATCGTCGGATAATCTGCTGCAGGCAGCGTGCTCAGGACATAACGCCCCTGACCAGCACGCAAAGTGACCTTGCCATCCTTGAATGTCAGATTGATTTCAGCATCAGATGGCAAGGCCTTGCAGATGTCAGTCAGCTTACGAGCTGGTATCGCATAGGCGAGCGTCTGATCATGCTCTATGGCAACCTCTGTAACCAGTTCAATTTCCAGGTCAGTTGCGGTAACAATCAGCTTGCCGGGTACCAACCGAAATAACAGGTTGCTGAGTATGGGCAGCGTCTGTTGCCTGGCGATGATCGCATTGGCGCGCAATAAAGGTTGCAGCAAGGTATCGCGTGGCAAGGTGATATGCATGTCAGTTCCGAAATAGGTAGCAGTCGTCGTTGCAGTGCGCCTTACAAGATACCTCTGCAAACATTGCGAACGCAGTAATTTTCAAAGGTATCTTCAGGTTTAGTCAATACCGTTGTGGCGTAACAAAGCATCTATCTGCGGTGCTCGACCACGAAAGTCGTAAAACAGCTCAGCGATATCTTTGCTGCCACCAGCCTGCAGAATATACTGTAAAAAGGCCTGTCCAGTGTCCGGATCGAAGATACCACGTTGTTCAAACAGGTCGAACGCGTCGGCTGATAACACCTGTGCCCACAGGTAGCTGTAATAGCCTGCTGCATAGCCACCGGCAAAAATATGACTGAACCCATGCGCAAATCGCTGCCAGACTGGCGGCTGAATAACCGCAACCTGATTACGTACCGACTGGAGTGTCTCAGCGATACGCCCACCTTGCGCTGGATCGTAATGACGGTGTAGCTCCAGGTCAAACAAGGCAAATTCGATCTGTCGTAACATCGCCAATGCTGACTGGAAATGTCGCGCAGCGGTCATCCGGGCAAATAAAGTGTCCGGCAATGGCTCTCCGGCCAGGTGATGACGCGCAAACAAATCCAGTGCTTCTCGTTGCCAGCAGTAGTTTTCCATAAACTGTGAAGGCAGCTCTACCGCATCCCAGGCAACGCCATTGATGCCGGCAATGTCAGGATAATCTATACGGGTCAGCAGATGATGCAGTCCATGACCAAATTCGTGAAATAAGGTTTCAACCTCAGTGTGGGTTAATAAGGTTGGCTGCCCGGCAACAGCTGGTGTGAAGTTACATACCAGATAAGCGATTGGGTCCTGGTGACGTTCGGACGTGACAAGGCGTGTCCGACAACCATCCATCCAGGCACCGCCACGTTTGTTGGCGCGCGCGTATAGGTCCAGATAAAAATGACCGCATAGGGTCTGGTCTGCGCTATGTATGGCATAAAATCGCACATCCGGGTGCCAGACATCCACCTCGTCTACCGGTGTTATGCGGATGCCATACAGTCGTTGGGCGATCTGGAACAGCCCGGTGATCACTTGTTCCACCGGAAAATACGGCTTCAGATCTTCTTCGCTGAGCTGGTAATCCCGCTCACGCAGCTTTTCTGTGTAATAAGCCTGATCCCAGGGTGCAAAATCAGTGATGCCATCTGTCTCTGCAGCAAACTGGCGTAGTACGGCCAACTCTTGTTCTGCCTGTGGTCGGCAACGCGCCGCCAGATCATGCAAAAAGATCGCAACTGCCTCAGCAGACTCTGCCATCTTGGTTGCCAGCGAGTAGTCAGCATATTGCGCGAACCCGAGCAGATTCGCCTGCTCATGTCGCAGTGCCAGAATCTGCTCCATGACCTGAGTATTGTCATACGCCGGGTCATGTGGCCCCTGATCAGAAGCCCGGGTGTGATATGCGGTATACAGCTCCTGACGTAAGGCCCGGTCTTGTGCATATGCCATCACTGGCTGATATACAGGATAGTCCAGTGTCAGCCCCCAACCTTTCTGCCCACGCTGTTGTGCCATTTGTGCAGCCAGCGCGAGTGCTGAATCTGGCAGTCCGGCCAGTGCAGCAACCCGGTCAATTGGCTTATACCAGGCATTGGTCGCATCCAGCACATGGTCAGCAAACTGGCTGGTCAGTTCCGACAACTGTTGTGCAATCTGCTTATAACGTTGGCGTGGTTCCGCCGACAGACTGACGCCGGCCAAGCGAAAGTCACGTAGCTTGTTAGCCAGAACCTTGCGTTGTCCAGCATTCAGTGTCTCTGCCTGCCCAACCAGTTGTTGCACCGCCCGATATAGCCCGGCATGTTGCCCCAGTTCTGTAGCATAACCGGAAAGCGCCGGCAGACAGGCATGATAGGCCGCCCGTAATGCCGGGCTATTGCAAACTGCATTCAGGTGCGATACCGGTGACCAGGCATGCTCCAGCTCATCATCCCAGGCCGCCAGAGGTTCTATCAGGCTACACCAGGTTGGTGTTTCCAGCTCAGCGAGCAACTGCTCGGTACGTTGCAAATTTTTTGTCAGCAACTGAGTGATGCTGGCTTCGATCGCATCTGGCGCAAACTGGCTGTATTGCGGCAAATTGTTCACAAATGGCTGTCGAGAAAGGCTGCCAATTGAGATTTGCTGAGCGCGCCAACCTTCGTGGCCACGGCCTCACCATTTTTAAACAACATCAGAGTGGGGATGCCACGTACGCCGAAGCTGGCGGGTGTCTCCAGGTTATCATCAATATTGAGCTTACCAACCTTCAGCTTGCCCGCATACTCATCCGCCAGGGCATCCAGAATCGGCGCAATCATTTTGCAGGGACCACACCATTCTGCCCAGTAATCGATCAGCACCGGCTGATCTGCTTCCAGAACTTCGGCTTGAAAGGTTGCGTCAGTAATCTGAACAATCGCGTTGCTCACAATTAAGTTTCTCCATAAAGATACATCAGAAGCACTGCCATTCAAGCAGGCTGGTTTGGAGTGGACATTATACGCGAGGCGCCTCTGGAGGTATGTCGGGATAGATGGTGTGACCATCAAATATCGGGCCATCAACACAGACACGTTGCATGGTCATGCCCTCTTCACCATGCACCGGGACAACACAGCCGGCACATCCGCCAGTCGCACAGGCCATATATTCTTCCAGTGACACCTGCACCGGCAATTGATACTCCGCTGCCAGACGGGTCACTGCCTGCAACATCGGCTCTGGCCCGCAGGCGTACAAACCAACATCCTGCCGCTGTATTGGTGTTAAGGCATCCAGCCAGTGCTGAACCAGCTGGGTCACATAACCTTGCAAGCAACCAGGATAGCCTTGCAGACTGGCCAGCCGTGAGGCAATACCCCAATCTTCCAACAATGGCATGGCACCAATGGCTTCCGGCGGCATACCTGGAACCATGATCTGCGAGGGCCTGGCTTGAAACGGAAAAGGCACCTCTGACCCTAATATCACCAAGGGTTGTTGTGGACCGCGCCGCAGAGACTCAGCCAGAAAAATCATCGGTGGCATCCCCACACCACCACCAATCAGCATCGGACGCGGCTGCCTGATTTGAAACGGCCTGCCGATCGGCCCAAGCATATCCAACGTATCTCCGATCTGACATTGTGCCAGCAAGCGCGTACCCTCGCCAACGGCCTTGTACAAAAACTCCAGCCAGCCAGCCCGGGCTGATGCCCGCATGATAGAAAGCGGACGACGCAGAGGTAATCGCGGTGCAACCTGCAAATGCACAAACTGCCCGGGTTGCGCTCGTGCAGCTTGCTTCGGAGCCTGCACTCGCAGCACATGCTGCGCACCAGCAAACGCATCATGCGCCAGAATGCGCGCTTGCTCAACAATCAGGGTGCCACGATAGTTAGATTGTATCATTGTGTTGCCATCATTCAGCAAATTAAGGTATAGTCCGGCCCTTCATGGGCAACTCAACAATTAAGACTGTATAGGCGACTTTTAATCCGCCAGATCAGATGAAGATGCTTTGCTTAACCACCACAACCACCTACAAAGACAGGCATAAATTTTAACAGCATCTTATTACTATAAAATTATTATTTAAACTCACTATTGCAGTGGGCATTAGCCAACGCACTTATTTCTAATACAATATTTTCAGCCAGCTTATGCTTAATATTATCAACCGTTATACTCACGGGTTTGTATTCGTACCCATTGTTCTTGCATGCCGCCAACGAGGCTTATTCGAGCTGCTGACACAACGGGGTCAAATGAAGTCAGCGGAAATAATTCAGCATTTGGGCGCAAATGAAGGGCACTTCTTAGCAGCGTTACGCATGCTGCAATCGCTGAACTGGCTCTCCCGGGATAGTGACAGCAAGTACCAGCTGACCAGCCACGCTGACCAGCAACAACAGATACCTCAGGAAATACTGGAAATCTATACCTGGGATATGCATGCTTATCTGCTGGGTGAAGGTGGGAAACTAGGCAAATGGCTTGAACTCTCACAGGCACGCTGGCACCTCTCTGACCAGCGCTTGGCTGACTTCCTTGATGGTGCATTCATTATTCCGCTTTTGGTTACCATAAAAAAACATAATCTACTGGACCAAACAAAATTTCATAGCTTCAACCTTACGATTCGCGAAGAGCTGACAACACTGTTCGTAGGCAAAGACTGGGCACAATGTGAAGCCGGGCAGCTTTATCTCACCGATACAGGCCGATTTATGCTGGACCGCGCCCTGATCACAGGCGTCGCCGCTTCTTACAGGCCAATGTTATCTCGCGCAACAGAACTACTATTTGGCAACCCTGAAGCTATATTTCAGCGTGACACTTCTGGTCACGAACAACACCTCGACAGAACGCTGAATGTAGTGGCCAGCGGTTTTCAGCATGAAAAATATTTCGCAGACATTGAAGAAACCATTCTTGCAATTTTCAACCGTCTACCGGTAGAAGAACAGCCTGATTATGTCGCTGATATGGGGTGCGGCGATGGGCACTTATTAGCAAGAGTGTATGACACTATTCGATCAAAGTCTGCACGAGGCAAGATATTAGATCAACACCCTGTGCATATGATCGGGGTAGACTACAACCTGGAATCACTTGAAGCGACTGCCAAAACACTGGCAGATATTCCACATAGCGTACTACAAGGTGATATTGGCAGGCCTGACAAACTCATTGTCGAACTGCAACAGCGGGCAATAGATCCTGAAGCTGTGCTGCATATTCGCTCATTCCTGGACCATGACCGACCTATCCTGCCCCTTGAAAATGAAAATGCCGCGCAAATCAGGGCTAAACTTCCTCTGGAAGAAGTCTATGTTGATACTGACGGTTCATCTATTGCACCGCACACCATGGTACAAGGCCTGGTGGAACACCTGACACGCTGGGCTAAAGCGGTCAATAAACATGGTATGATGATTCTGGAAGTACACTCCCTAGGAGCCAGTACTGTCTCGCGCTTTTTAGATGAAAGCGAAAACCTACACTTTGATGCACTGCAAGCATTTTCTTCACAACACCTCGTGGGAGCTCCTGTTTTTCTAATGGCTGCAGCCGAAGCAGGCTTATTTGCTAAAACCCAGTATTCCAAACGATACCCCAGAACACTACCCTTTACCCGCATTACTTCGCAGCACTTTGAAAAAAGGCCTTACTGCGTTCGCCACCCAAAACCAGAAGACCTGACGTCACTGATCGGCCTGGAGGCCCACTGCTGGCCAGAGCCTTTACGCGCATCAGATGCAGAAATCCAGCAACGCATCGAATCTTTTCCACAAGGCCAATGTGTACTGGCACAAGAAGGAAAAGTTATCGGTGTTGTATATTCACAGCGTATTACGCATGCAGATGCACTGAACCGAACTAACTTTAAAGATGTGTCTTCACTGCATACTCAACAAGGCACCATCATCCAGCTACTGACACTGAACATGCTGCCTGAAATGCAACAATATGGCTTCGGTGATCAACTGCTCGAATTCATGCTTCAATATTGCACACTCCAAAGTGGTATTGACCGTGTCGTTGGCGTCACCCTTTGTAAAGACTATGCCAGCCATGCCTCTATCCCAATGGAAGAATACATCCAGCAGCGCAATCAGCGCGGGGAAAGACAAGATCCGATTTTACGCTTCCATGAATCACACGGCGCTCAAATCAAACATACCATTGCAGGGTATCGCCCCGAAGATGTCGCCAATCAAGGCAAAGGTGTTTTCATTGAATATGATCTGCGTTCTCGCCAACCCAAACTGCCGAGTAAATCACCTGAGCCGATACAACAAACAACACCTGAACCATCAGAGCAATCAATCGCGACACAAGTAAAAGAAGCTATCAGCTCTTTACTCAGCCCGAAAAACAAGCATGAATTTTCCGCTGAACGCTCCCTGTCAGATATGGGCCTTGATTCACTGGATACAATGGAGCTCAGCACCCTATTGAGCAAACAGTTTAAAGAAGAATTGAGTGACGACTTCTTTCTACAGCACCGAACAGCAGAGGCCATCAGCCAATTCCTGCAAAACAAACAGACAACAGAGAGCAAAACAGCTGCCTCTGCCTCAAACGCAGTCGAAAAAGCAATCTTCTCTTTACTTGGGCAAAAAAATCAGGATAAATTTTCTGCTGAAAGACCCTTAACTGACATGGGGTTAGATTCTCTGGATATGATGGAGCTCAGCACACTACTGAGCCAGGAATTCAATACAGTACTGAGCGATGACTTTTTCTTATGTTACCGAACACCTAATGCTATCGCAGACTTTCTCCAGAACAATCCATCCACAACTCACTCCACGACAGCACCAGCCACAGAGGAACAAGCACCAGCCGATTTCAGTGCGGCCGCTGCTGAAATACCACAAATTCATGCCATAGTAACTGAGCAGAAACGACGCAAATTGCGTATCGATGATCGGTGGGTATACGACTTTGCCTCTTGTAACTACCTGGGCTTAGACCTGCACTCTGAAGTCATGGCAGCAGTTGGACCGGCCATTGAAAAATGGGGAGTCCACCCAAGTTGGACACGGGCAGTTGCTTCACCAGCCATTTATGACGAACTTGAACAAGAGCTGGCTGACTTGGTAGGTGCACCCTCGGTATTAGCATTTCCAGCTATTACATTACTACATATGGGAGTCATGCCTATACTCGCCGGCAATGACGGCATCATTTTCAAAGATATTTCGGCACACCGATCAATTGACGAGGCCTGCTGCCTAGCACAAACCAGTGGTGCCAAATTCATCAATTTTAAGCACAATGATGTGGCAGACTTAGAACGGAAACTAGCCAGCTACCCATATGAACGAACCAAAATCATCGCCATTGATGGGGTTTACTCAATGTCAGGAGGCTACCCGAAACTACCTGAGTTTGCCGCATTAGCTAAACAATATAACGCCTGGGTGTATATGGACGATGCTCATGGCATGGGAATCGTCGGAGAAAACCCAACACCAGACATGCCCTATGGACAGAAAGGTAACGGAATTGTCCAACACTTTGGCATGGACTATGCTGACGACCGACTGATTTATGTCAGTGGCCTATCCAAGTCATATTCTTCTTTCGGTGCCTTTATAACTTGCACCGATGAAGCAATGAGAGATCGTTTTAAAGCAGCTTCCACCTTTATTTTTTCTGGCCCTTCACCTGTAGCCAGCTTAGCTAGTGCAATTGCTGGCCTGAAGCTTAATCGCAGTGAAGGCAGTGAATGGCGTAAACAAATTTACAAGCTGACTTATAAACTAGTCACTGAAGCCAGAGCACTGGGATTTGAAGTTGTCAATGATAACTTTTTTCCCATCGTCGGCATCGTGATCGGCACCACTAAAAATGTTATTACTGCTTGTAACATACTGTGGGACTACGGTATTTTAATCACACCAGCATTATTCCCTATTGTCCCGATGGACCAAGGTCTACTGCGTTTCTCCATTACTGCGGCAAATACAGAAGAACAAATAGACCAATCTTTATCAGCACTGGCGACCGTACGCAATATGCTCGAAATATCACCAAATAAAATTTAAATCGCGGGCGAAACATGAGCCTCGCCCGCAACCAGAGAGGCAAGAGATACGCCTAATCTCTTTCGGGAACCCCCATGGCTTTGTCCTCACAGCAAGCCACGGAAGTTTCACAGATTTAAAGCATAAAAACTCAGGGAAGCGCATGCATCACACGTACAGTCTCACTTACCCAGAGATGCAAAAATCATCTCTGGTGTTATTTGATATGGCGGCTTTTTACCTGCCGCTGCATGGCCAAAGCTGGAAAGATTTCTTTACACATTTTCCTATATTAAGTATAGTCGAAGGATTAATCTACCAAGTCGAGTTAGCCATAGAAGCTGATAAAAAAATAGTAGCCGGCCAAACTGACTATTGGCATCAGACAGAAGCTAAAATCAAAGCCTTTCTAAACGAACATCAGCTCGAAAATCCTGCTATTTTGCATTACTTAGCAGAAGTTGGTGACTATTTTCGGGCTGTACAACACTTATTATCGACAGACCAACCCAGCCATAAGGCAGTCATACAGGCAGCAGAACTACGTCCAGCTGACATCCGGTTACTACATGCCATCCTGCTACAGCAACTGGAGCAGAAACACGATGAAACACTATTCGATGTACTATGGCCACTGGAATGCCTGCTAGACCTGAAGGCCAACCTAACTGAATATACAGACGACCTGGCTACGGGACACTATAACACCTACCAGATGTTAGTAACGTTGTATGGCAAACAAGCACCAAAATATATCAAGCTTGAGCAGCAACGTTACGAAGCCAGTCTACAGCAAAAACTCACCAACTTATCAACGTATAATCAGAAGCGTATACAAGAGTTCATGTTGCAACATGAAACAGACTACCCCTCAGTTGCGATACCTGAACCTATAATTAACTACAATTGAGTCCAAAGTCATGAATTTAGCTTGCCCGGTTAATTCACATAATGAATGGGATCCACTTGAAGAAGTCATTGTCGGCACAGTAGACGGTGCGATGTTCCCGTCCTGGAGTACGATCAATACCGCAACCGTACCACCTGGCATGTGGCAAGAAATGCAAGCCAGAATGGGCGGAGGCGGAAACCCTTATCGCCAGGAGATTGTACAAGCAGCACGCAAAGAGTTGGAAGACTTCGTCAATATTCTGGAAGCCGAAGGTGTGCTAGTGCGCCGAGTAGACCCATGTGATTACGCTAAACCTTTTGCAGCACCTGACTGGGAGATCTCAAGTGGCTTTTGTGCAGCTAACCCACGCGACCCTTTTTTAGTCATAGGCAACGAAATCATTGAAACACCGATGGCTGATCGCAGCCGTTATTACGAAGCTTGGGCATACCGCTCTTTGTTTAAAGAATACTTTCAGGCTGGCGCAAGGTGGACGGCTGCACCCAAGCCGCAGCTGCTTGATGCACTATATGATGCAAACTACACTGTACCAGCACCAGAAGAAACGATGCGCTATATTGTCACCGAATTTGAGCCAGTCTTTGATGCGGCAGACTTCGTTCGTTGTGGACACGATATCTTCTGCCAGGAAAGCAATGTAACCAATAAATTTGGTATTGCCTGGCTACAACGTCACCTGGGAGAAAAATATCGTATCCATATCCTACATAACCGAAGCCCTGAAGCAATTCATATTGACACAACCTTTATGCCTCTCGCACCAGGGAAAGTACTGGTAAACCCAGAGTATTTAGACACCAACAAACTTCCGGATGTTTTACAAAGCTGGGAACTACTAATTGCACCAGAACCACCACCTCTCACCGACCCGCTGTGTGGTGTCAGCGAATGGGCCGGAGTAAATGTGCTAATGCTGGATGAAGAGCGTATCATTGTTGAAAAACATCAAGAACCTCTCATTAAAGCATTAAAAAATTGGGGATTTAAACCAATTCCCTGTGCTTTTCAAAATTATTATTATTTTCTTGGATCATTTCATTGTGCAACATTAGATATACGGCGGCAAGGGGTATTGCAGTCCTATTTTTAGTTAATTATGCTTCCCATTACAGCCTTAGCTATAACCGGTATCACATTAGGCTTGATAGTTAAACAACACCATCGTATAAAACGAAAACACCCGATACCAGTAACAGACAGATTTAAGCTATCTTATGAAGCTGACACGACCGAAAATGAAATCAGTGAAGCCGAGCAACAAGCCAATCGCTGCCTGATCAGCTCGTCCTTATCATTAGGGATAGCTAGTATAGGCACATTATTTTATCCACCACTAACCCCGCTCAGTGCTATCGGCATTATCTATGCATCAATTCCTCTTTGGCAAGAAAGCAGCCACGCACTGCTGAAAGAAAAAAAATTTGGCGTCGCAGGCTTGTCTTCTATTGGTGCTATACCATTATTACTTTCTGGTTATTATTTTACTCCTGCTTTAGGCTTTACCCTATATTTTATCTCAGAAAAGTGCATTGCCAAAACACAAGATCGTTCCAAAAAAAAGATGGCCGATATTTTTCTGGAACAACCACATACAGTCTGGCTTGACAACAACGGCATAGAGACAAAAGTTCCATTTCAGTCAGTAAAAACACATGATATTGTAGTTGTCAACGCTGGTGAAATAATCCCCATTGACGGATTCATCACAGAAGGCAATGCTACAATCGACCAACATATGTTAACAGGAGAGGCACAACCAGCAGAAAAAAGTGAAAAAGAACACGTCTTTGCTTCTACTCTGGTACTCTCAGGCCAGATCAAAATTCGCGTCACAAAAGCTGGAAAAGATACTGTATCAGCACAAATCGTGCATCTACTGGAAAATACTTTAGACTTCAAATCCGGAATTGAATTAAAAAGTCAGGAAATCGCTGATAAATCCGCTTTACCTACATTAGTACTGTCCATTTTAGCTTTACCAGTCGCGGGTCAAGTAGCTGCACTAACCATATTAAATGCTTGTGCTGGCGATACAATCAGGTTAGTTGCACCAATCAGCCTGCGAAATTTTCTCCAGATTGCATCAAAACAAGGCATCTTGATCAAAGATGGTCGCGCCTTAGAGGCCCTCAACAATATAGATACTATCGTTTTTGACAAAACAGGCACACTAACAAAAAACATACCTGATATTGGGGCTATCCACACCTGCAGCAACATCAATGAAAATGAACTGTTAAGGTTAGCCGCTGCTGCTGAATACAAACAAACACACCCTATAGCCCAAGCTATCCAACAAGCAGCATTACAACGATCCTTGGATTTTCCAGAAATAGAGCACACGTCTTACGACATTGGCTATGGCCTAGAAGTCATTATCGCAGGAAGCAAAGTGCAAGTCGGCAGCCTACGTTTTATGCAACTATCTAATATTAATATTCCAGCAGAAATAGAATCCATACAACTACAATGTGGGCAACAAGGCCATTCACTAGTTTATATCGCGCTGGACGGAAAATTAGCAGGCGCTCT
>JAHDCB010000190.1 GCA_020630035.1 Gammaproteobacteria bacterium | reverse complement strand
CATGCCCGCGAGATCTTCATCCAACACGCGTTAGTCCTGGGTGACGCCCGCTGGCACGCACCCTTCTGGCAACACAACCAGGCACAGATTGCCGCCATCCAGGCACAGGAAGCCAAAGTCCGTCGCCACGACCTGCTGATCGACGACAGCCAACGCTACGACTGGTACGACGCACGCATACCGGCAGACATAGCTGATACCCGTCAATTAGAACACTGGCTACGCCAGACCGAACAAGCGAATCGACTACATTACACATCGAACGACCTGCGCACATCAGCACCTGATCCGAATGCCAACGACTATCCCGACCACCTGCTACTGCATGGCACTCAGCTGCCACTCCAATACAAATTTTCCCCTGGAGAACCACAGGATGGGGTCAGTGTGAAAATACCGCTCAGCCTGCTACCACAACTGAGCCAGGGCCAGGCCGACTGGCTGATCCCCGGCCTGATCCAAACCAAACTGACTGCCATGCTGAAAGGCCTGCCCAAACCCCTGCGCCGGGAATGCGTCCCTCTGGCAAACACCGTGCGCGACAGCCTGGCCCGAATGCAACCGGAAGCCAGGCCACTACACCAGACCTTCGCCGCAGCACTGCGACAAACTCGCCAACTGCATATCCCGGAAGACGCCTGGCAACCCCACACCCTGGAACCCTACCTGCACCTGCGCATCTGCGTCATGGATGGTACACGCAAGCTGGCAGCCTCACGTGACTTGGCCGACCTGCAACACCGCTACGCCCAGGCGACCAGTGCAATCACACTACACAATCCACCACCACTACAACAACGTGGCCTGCGCGACTGGAGCTGCGGCCCACTGCCAGAACATATCACCATCCGCCAGGACGGACACCAGCTCCGCGCCTATCCGGCCCTGGCAGACGAAGGCGACAGTGTTGCAGTACGTTGCCTGACATCCGCCGAACAAGCTGCTGAACTACACCAGCAAGGCCTGATCAGGCTACTCCTGCTGCGCCAGTCACGTCGGATACGCGACCTACGGCGCAACGCCCCGGACACCCGGACCAGCTGGCGTTATAACCAGCTCCCGACAACAACCGACATACCAGCCGAATCCCTTCCATTGACAGAACAATTGATCCGGCAAGCGACCATACAAGCCTTTCTCACAGAAAAAGACCCAACCCTGATTCGAAATGCGACACAATTCAATGCCTGCCACGAACAAGGCAAGGCAAACCTGTATCCAGCCTACCAACAACTCCACACCATCGTGCGCGACAGCCTGGCACAACACCAACAGATACACCAGACGCTGAGCCAACGTACACAGGCAAACCAGCAAACCACCGTCACCGACGTACAGGAACAGCTACACCGACTACTCTATGCCAGCTTTGTGCAACACACCCCGGTGACACAACTCCTGCATTACCCAAGATACCTGCAGGCAATCACCCAACGCCTGACCCGGCTACGCACCGGTGGCCGGGCACGCGACCAGCAACAGATGCAAGCAATGGCAGATGTCCAGCAACGCTGGCAACAACGCATCACACAACAACCCGCAGATCCACGCCTGGCACAGATACACTGGCAACTGGAAGAACTGCGTGTCTCCCTGTTCGCCCAGCAACTGGGCACCCCCTACCCGATCTCGGTACGCCGTATCGAAAAGACCTGGCAGCAGCTCGGCCTGTAGACCACACACAAAACGATTCAGAAGATGTACTTCACATCACGATAAAAATTTTCATGTGCGCACAGGGTCATCAACTCCAGCGTGACAGTACCCCGCTCATAGCAATAACCCAACAAGGTTAACTGCTTCGCCATTTTGAATTTGTATGCCCGCAGGCAGGCCGGATTACCCTTCTTCTGCTCACCCAGATATGGGTTCTGCACCAACGCTCTTACCGCAGCATCCAAAACCACCTTCTGGTTCGTATGTAGCTTCTTCACTGCCTTTCTGAAGGTCGGCGTCTGCAGAATCCGGGTGATTTCAGCCAAAAGTGTAAGCCTCTAACTTACCGGCTGCCCGCTCAGCCTGCGCGATCATCGCCTGCCGGACAAATGCATACGGCAAATCCGGGTTATCTTCCATAATCTCGCCGATCTTAGCCCAATGCTCAATCTGTTTCGGCGGCGTACGATTAAACGCATTCGCCATGATTGCTGCTTTATCAAACAGGTCATGGTCAATACGGACACTTGCTGTTGCCATAATATTGCTCCTGAAATGAAACCAAACCGGAATAATTGTAGCAAACTGCTACAATTGCTGCAAGATTACCCGCCAGCAGGGGTGTGATTCAAATTGATATGGCGTAATAGCTGAGGTGCATAAAATTCGTTTCGGCGTTACCCGTCAGGGGCTTCTCCGAGGGTCGCCAGAATACCCGTCCATGGGGGCTCGGCTGCGGCCATCCATGGCCGCAGACGCCCTCGGAGAAGCCCCTGACGGGTAACGCTCTGTGAGTAAGGTAGTACAACCACCCTCGTGGTCATTCCCACCAGAATGACACCGTGGTATGGCAAACT
>JAHDCB010000189.1 GCA_020630035.1 Gammaproteobacteria bacterium | reverse complement strand
GCTCAATGCCTGATCCGTACGGGTCAGCAACGCGTCCCGCAATCAGGGGTGGTATCACCAGTTGATAACCCCAGCTGGCATACAGATCGAGCAGATCGCGCCGCAACTGCTCCAGTTGCCCCGCCTGATCCGGCAAGATTTCGTCAATACCTTCCGGCAATAACCAGGAATGCTGTGACATCAGTTCGACTCCACCAGGGCTTGTTCTTCATCCCGCAGGGTCAGGACTTCATAACCAGTCTCGGTACATAAGATCGTGTGTTCCCACTGTGCCGATAACTTGCGATCTTTGGTCACGACCGTCCACTGATCCGGCAATACCTTCACTGCATATTTACCCGCATTCACCATCGGCTCAATGGTAAAGGTCATGCCCGGCTGCAATGCCATACCGGTACCTGGCTCACCATAATGCAGTACCTGCGGATCTTCATGAAAACAACGTCCAATGCCGTGCCCACAATAATCCCGCACCACACTGAAGCGATGCTTTTCCACATAACGCTGAATACAATGGCCCAGATCGCCCAACTGTAATCCGGGGCGTACCTGGCGAATCCCCACCCATAATGCCTGTTGCGCTACTTCGACCAGGCGGTTACAAAACGGCTTAGTCTTGCCCAGCAAAAACATCTTGCTGGTATCACCGTGATAACCATCCTTGATCACCGTAACATCTATGTTCAGGATGTCTCCCGAACGCAACACCCGATCGCCCGGAATACCGTGACAGACCTGGTGGTTGACTGAGGTACAGATTGATTTCGGAAACCCCCGATAATTCAGTGGTGCCGGAATCGCGCGCTGGTGCTGCGTGATATATCGGTGACAACGGGCATCCAGTTCACCTGTGGTCACACCAGGCACCACATATTCACTGATCATGTTCAGGACATCCGCGGCCAGCCGGCCTGCAACCCGCATCCTGTCAATTTCTTCCGGTGTTTTAATCGTAGTCGGGATCTTTTTTGCGCCGTGCAATGCCTGCATAATCGTCTGATCTTTACTTATTGAGGTTTGCGATACAGGGTGATGAAGGTATGTGCAATCGACTGTGTATCATCGCAGTGGATGCGCTCTGTTTCTTCCCAATCCGCCGGATTAAATTCAGGAAACCACCGATCTCCTGCCGGCGATAAATGCACAGAGGTGATATACAGCCGCGCTGCCTGCGGCAGGGCCTGGGCATACAAATCAGCACCACCGATCAGCATGATCTCCGGCACATCCCGATAAGCTGCGACAGCCTCCGCCAACCCTGGCTGTACACAAATCCCGGCAGCGGCGTACGCCGGATTGCGTGTGATCACGACATGCTCTCGCCCCGGCAGTCGCCCCGGCAGCGACTCCCAGGTTCTGCGCCCCATCAGCATCGGCTTGCCCATCGTCAGACGCTTAAATCGCTGCAGATCTGCCGGCAGGTGCCAGGGCAGCCGGTTCTGCACACCAATCACCCGATTATCCGCAACAGCGGCAATCACCGACAGGTTCGGTGCGATCATACTGCAATCGGTGCCGGAATCGCCGGGTGCGCATGATAATCGTGCAACACAATATCATCCGCCGTGAATGCAAACAAATCCGTCACTGCGGGATTTAATGTGATGCGCGGTACAGGATAAGGCTTCCGACTGAGTTGTTCGGTAATCTGTGCCTGATGATTACGGTAGATATGCGCATCACCCAGCGTATGCACAAACTCACCCGGCTGCAACTGACACACTTGTGCCAACATCAATGTCAGTAAGGCATAGCTGGCGATATTAAACGGCACGCCGAGAAATACATCTGCACTACGCTGATACAACTGACATGACAGCCGCTCGGCACTGACATAAAACTGAAACAACGCATGGCAGGGTGCGAGCGCCATCCGCCCGGTGGTGACATTCGCCTGCGGCGACAACGTCTCATCCGGCAGATCGGCCGGATTCCAGGCGGAGACCAGAATCCGGCGAGAATCCGGATTGGTCTGCAACTGCCGGATCACCTGCTGTATCTGATCAATCTGTCGTCCATCCGGTGCAGGCCAGGAACGCCACTGTTGCCCATAGATCGGCCCGAGTTCACCCTGTTCACTCGCCCATTCATTCCAGATACGCACCCCATGCTGATGCAGATACGCCAGGTTAGTCTCTCCGCGCAAAAACCATAGCAGTTCATGAACCACCGACTTCAGATGGATCTTTTTGGTTGTCACCAGCGGAAAGCCCGCCTGCAAATCAAACCGCATCTGATAACCAAACACTGAACGCGTACCGGTACCAGTCCGATCATCTTTTTCAGTACCCTGAGCCTGAATATGGCGCAACAAATCCAGATAGGCCTGCATTCAGATACCTATGTAATAAGATATGAAGTCGATCATGATGTTGCCCAGTTTTCTACCTGAAGATCATTTCGCAATGACTGCATCATGGTAAAAATATGATCATTACTGACAAGCACCATATTTTCAGCAATCGCTGTACTCAACACTTCGGACAGTTTTATGACACGATAGCCCCGTAGTGACTGATTCGTTCAT
>JAHDCB010000188.1 GCA_020630035.1 Gammaproteobacteria bacterium | reverse complement strand
TTTGTGTCGAACGCTCACTGGAGATGATCATCGGCCTGCTCGGCATCCTGAAGGCGGGTGGCGCCTATGTGCCGTTGGATCCGGACTATCCCACCGAACGTCTGGCGTACATGCTGCAAGACAGCCAGGTCCCGATCCTGCTGACCCAGCAACGACTGCAAGCGCAACTCCCCGACTACCCAGGCCAGATCGGCTACCTGGACGATCCCAGCCTATTTGCAGACCAACCCGAACACAACCTGCCACGCAACGTCCAGCCACAACATCTGGCGTATGTCATCTACACCTCCGGATCCACCGGGCGACCAAAGGGGGTACAGATCACGCACCGCAATGTGATCGCCTTTCTGACGGTGTATTACCGGCGGAGTGGTCAGACCGGGCCAGGTGTCGGGACGAGTGTGTGTAGTTTTTGTTTTGATGTGTCCGTCTGGGAGTTTTTTTCGACATTATGTTTCGGCCATCACCTGCATATCATCTACGCAGCGAACCAGCTCACACCAGATGAGCTGCGCAGAACCTGCTGCGAACACCAGATCACACAGGTTTATCTGCCACCAGGCGTACCGGAGGCATGGCTGCAACATCCGGATGGTCAGCACAAACCGCCGTTACAACGTCTGCTGGTCGGTGTAGAATCTATTTCGCAACAGGTGTTACAAGGCTTTCGTGACCTGTATCCGGCGTTATCCATCCTGAACGGCTACGGCCCGACTGAGGCCACGATAGCCGCGACCTTTTACGATTTCAGCACTACGCAGCAACCGCACCGCAACACGCCGATCGGCCAGCCATTAGCCAATTATCGTCTGTTCGTGTGTGATGCGATGCAACAACTGATACCAATCGGTATCCCAGGCGAACTGTGCATCGCTGGTGCCGGACTTGCGCGTGGCTACCTGAACCGGCCTGAGCTGACTGCTGAGAAGTTCATCGAAGTGGAGCTGTTCGGCCAGACCGAACGGATCTACAAAACCGGCGATCTGGCGCGCTGGCTGCCGGATGGCAATCTGGAATACCTGGGCCGGATCGACCATCAGGTGAAGCTGCGCGGCTTCCGGATCGAGCTGGGCGAGATCGAAGCGGTGCTGAGCCAGCAGGAGGCAGTCAGCGAAGCCGTTGTGGTGGTGCACGAACGAGAGGCCAGCAAGTCCCTCGCTGCCTATATTACGACCACTGGCGACGAAACCCCGGACATATCCACACTGCGCGACGCGCTCCAGGCGCGCCTGCCAGACTATATGGTACCGAACAGCTTCACCGTGCTGGAGACCCTGCCACTCACTCCGAATGGCAAGATTGACCGCACGGCACTGCCGGAACCGGATCAGATTCAGGGTTCTGGAACCTCAATACCACCACGCGACTTGATTGAATGCGAGTTGCTGGCGATCTGGCAGCAGGTCTTAGGAACAGAGCAGATCGGTATACAGGATGATTTTTTTGCCGTTGGTGGCCATTCGTTGCTGGCGATGCGACTGGTCAGTCTGATCCGGCAACAATTCAATATGCAATTACCAGTCGCTGTGTTATTTCAGCAGGGAACTGTGGCAGCGCTTGCTGAATTGATTCGACAGACAGAGACGGCATCATTCCCGGTCTGGTCGAATTGTGTCACTCTGCAGACACAAGGAGAAGGTACGCCAATCTATATCCTGCCAGGCGCAATCGGATCTGTGTTATATCTGCAACCTCTCGCAGCAGCTCTGGGAATACAACAACCGATCTATGCGTTGCAAACACCTGGTTTACAGCCGGATGAAGTAACACCGGACTCAGTCAATGCCTTGGCCGCATACCATCTGGCGGCGATACGTCAGCAGCAACCACAAGGGCCTTATCAGGTTCTGGGGCACTCATCCGGCGGGCGAGTCGCCTTTGAGCTGGCTCACCAACTGGAAGCTGCCGGAGAAACTGTCACCCTGCTCGGGATACTGGATACCGGCGCGCCAAATCCGCAACAAAACCGGCAGGATCCGCAGGATGACGGCAGCGATGCGTATCAGCTCTGGAGTCTATTGCAGGTGTTCACCGAACTGACCGGACAGGCCACACCCTACACCCTGGCTGAATTACACGCACAAGGAGATCAGGCCCTTGCACAGGTACTGAGTTGGCTACAACAACATCAGATCGTCTTTACCGAGACCGATACCATCACCACCCTACGCCGTTGGGTACAGACCTATCGGGCGACCGTGCAGGGGCATGCCCGATACCAGACCCGGGCACGTCTCACTTGTCCGATACACCTGTTCCGCGCCAGCGAGCAGACTCATGAACCTGATGCTGCCGCTGCTTTTGTGGACCATCGTCCGTATTGGGGCTGGGATGCACACACGCAGGCACAAGTACATGAGATCCCAGTGCCCGGCACCCATGTCACTATGATGGCACGGCCTCAAGTACAAACACTGGCTGAATCAATCCGGGCCTGCTTACCCCATACCTCAATGGTCTCCCAAACCAAATGACTTACGATTTCAGGATCAGGGCCACCTCATTAAAAAAATCTTTCGAGAATTTTCGCCAGAGCCAGCTGATTCCATCCGGCAAGTTT
>JAHDCB010000187.1 GCA_020630035.1 Gammaproteobacteria bacterium | reverse complement strand
AAACCAAGCCCATACAACGAGGCTTGGGCAGACCCGTTCGCTCTAAACTCTAGTTACGTTTGATATTAGATAAAAGACTACTATATTCTGAGAGAATCGCAGCCGTATTGATTAGCAAAAAATTGTAATGTAGGTGATGTCTGTGCTCCAGACCTGATCGCAGCGACTAATCACCTGATGTCGTAGCAAATAGGGAAACAGGGCGTGCCCTAGATGCGGCTCGCTGGTTTTCGGCTTCTTTGGCCAGGGTTCACTATCTTATTCGCTGGTCTGAATTTTGGGGAGTACCATAGATATCTGGTTGCGAATAGTTATGATCAAGTATTGGATACGGTTGTAGGAAGCGATGAAATCAACTGGAGTTATGGCGCGTGCCGCCGATTTGCGGGCGCAGATTGAGCAGCATAATCATCAGTATTATGTGCTGGATGATCCGTTGATTCCGGATCATACGTATGACCAATTGTTTCAGGCATTGTTGGCGTTAGAGACGCAGCATCCTGATCTGGTCTCTGCAGATTCGCCGACGCAACGGGTTGGTGCGCAGCCGCTGGCGGCATTTGCTCAAGTGGATCACAGGGTACCGATGTTGTCGTTAGAGAATGTGTTCGGAGCCGCTGATTTTGCTGCATTCGATCAGCGAATACGTGAGCGTCTGAGCGAGTCTGAGCCAGTGAGCTATGTCGCGGAGCCGAAGCTGGATGGGCTGGCAGTCAGTTTACATTACGAACGAGGTCAATTGGTGCAGGCTGCCACCCGAGGTGATGGCCGGCGGGGCGAGGATGTGACTCTGAACGTACGTACCATTCCCTCGGTGCCGCTGCGCCTGTTGGGTAGTGGCTGGCCGGCGACCCTGGAAGTTCGGGGTGAGGTGTTTATGCCGCGTGCCGGGTTTGTCCGCTTGAATGCACAGCAGCGAGCAGTGGGTGAGAAGACCTTTGCCAATCCGCGCAATGCGGCGGCTGGCAGTCTGCGTCAGCTGGATCCCAGGGTTGCCGCACAACGTCCGTTGGACTGGCTGTGTTATGGATTTGTGACTGATGCACAGTTAGCTGAGACCTGTTTTGCTGTGTTGCAGCTATTGCAGTCCTGGGGACTGCCGATTTCACCTTGGTTAACCCAGTTATCGGATGTTACCGGGTGCCAGGCCTATGTTGAGCAGATGCGCGCCCGACGTGATCAACTCCCCTATGATATTGATGGTGTGGTGTTTAAGGTCAATCGGTTACAGGATCAGCAACGGTTGGGATTTGTTGCGCGGGCACCGCGCTGGGCGATTGCGCATAAGTTTCCGGCACAGGAAGAAATCACGCAGGTGGAATCAGTTTGTTTTCAGGTTGGTCGGACTGGTGTTCTGACCCCAGTTGCCCAGCTCAGGCCGGTTATCGTAGCTGGTGTTCAGGTGCGTCATGCTACCTTGCATAATATGGACGAGATTGGTCGGAAGGATGTGCGGGTTGGGGATACCGTGGTGGTACGTCGGGCAGGTGATGTGATTCCGGAGGTCGTGCGGGTGTTGTTGCAGCAGCGTCCTGCAGCAGCAATGCCGGTTCTGTTACCGGCTGCTTGTCCGGTGTGTGGTGCGGCGGTGTTGCGCTTACCGGACGAGGTGGTAGCCAGGTGCAGCGGGGGCTTGTCTTGTGCCGCGCAGCGCACCCGGGCGCTGCGGCATTTTGCCTCGCGCAAGGCACTGGATATTCGCGGGTTGGGGGATAAGCTGATTGATCAGTTGGTTGCACAGGATTTGGTGCGTGACCCGGCAGATTTGTTCGACTTGTCGCTGGAGACGCTCGCCGGGCTGGAACGGATGGGTGAGAAGTCGGCAGCTAATTTGCTGGCCAGCCTCAACCGGGCAAAACAAACGACGTTGGGGTGTTTTCTGTTTGCGCTGGGGATTCCGGGTATCGGTGAGACGATGGCTCAGCAATTGGCAGATCAGTTTGGCACGCTGGAGGCGATTCAGCAGTTGCGTCTGACAGATTTGGTACCACTGAAGCCTAGTCAGGCGAGTAAGTTGCACCAGTCATTGGCGGCGGCTGAGTTACCATTGACGCAGGCGGTGGTTGATTTGGTGCCACCGGCTGAGCTGAGTTGGTGTTTGCCGGTACATCTGCATTTGCTGGCGGAGCGGTTCGGTACGGTTGGGGAGCTGCTGGCGGTATTACCCGCTGAGTGGGCGAATGAGCCAGTTTGCCAGGTTGTCGGGATGGGCGAAAATCTGGCTGAAAAGCTAGTCACTTTTTTTCAGCAGACTCGCAATCAGGCTGTGATTACACGATTACAGCAGGCTGGGGTGGTCTGGCCTGCGTCGGTTATGGCGGTGGTGCAGACGCACCCCGTGTCAGGCCGTACCTTTGTATTGACCGGTACCTTATCGCAGTCGCGTAGTGTGTATCAGGCACGTCTGCAGGCGTGCGGCGCCAAGGTGGCTGCTGCGGTGTCTGCGAAAACCGATTATGTGGTTGCGGGTGAGGCGGCGGGAAGTAAGCTGGCGAAGGCGCGGCAGTTGGGGATTGTGGTGTTAGATGAAGCTGCCTTATTGCAATTACTGGGCGAATCTGCGGGTGA
>JAHDCB010000021.1 GCA_020630035.1 Gammaproteobacteria bacterium | reverse complement strand
CGACTAAGGTTTTATCTGCCGGATAGTCAGTCGTCGTGTCATTCCAGGCTTGTAGTTGCGCCTGATCTGTTTTAGTCAGCAATGACCACTGGTTAATCGGTGTCGCTTCATTTTGCAGTGCCTGAGCTAACAAGTCTTGCAGATAACTCTGTAAAGATTGAATATCGGTTGTGTTGAAATAAGCCTGGTTGTATACAAAATCAATTTTGACCGCATGGTCCTGATGAAAGTCACGGACGAATAAAGTCAATGGTGTTTGTTCAACGCCGTGTAACAGCAGTGTGGTATGCGTGGCAGCCTGTGCAAAGGTTGCATCATAATCATGCCGTTCATAAGACAAGTTAATATCAAACAACTGAGAACGAGATTGTTCCAGACCGATGGTACGGTTCAGCTCACTGATCGGAAAACGTTGATGACGATAGTGGCCTTTTAGCGTGTGGCTGATTTGTTGCACTAAGCTGACAAAGTCAAGTTCGCATCCGAAGTTAAACCAGGTCGGGCTGACACCGGCAAACATACCACCCGTATTTTTCAGTGTGTTGTTGGCCCGGTTGAGCACAGCCAGCCCTAAAGTAAAGTCGTCTCGTTGCAGCGTGCGGGTAAAGTACACATACAGTGCACCGATCAGGATATGGAAGACACTGACTTGATGGGCGTGGGCAAACTGTTCCAGTTGTTGATAAAAGTCACGCGGCAGGTAAATTGCTGCACAACCACTCGGAATCAGATGATCTGAGTACTGGCTGCGATACCTTGGTGTGAATAGTGGTTCAGGCAGGGTGGGATATTGGTTTAACCAATATTGCCGGTTTTTGTCGAAGGTCGTGGATTGGGTATATTGCCGGTCTTGGTTAATCCAGGTGAGATAGGAGGGCGCATTCAGATCAGGTTCGTTATGATGAACCAGTGCGGTATAGAGATCAGCTAATGACCGATTCAGTAGTGCGATACCAGAACCATCCAGAATCAAATGGTGATAACACATTGACCAGTAATAATGGTCGTCTGCCAGTCTGATCAGGTCATAGCGGAATAGCGGCTGGCCTTCCAATGCAAAAGATTCGATAAACCGGGCCTGCATCCAGTCAGCAGCAGCGGCCTGTGGATCAGACTCGGCGGAGACGTCGTGTACCGCAACCGACAAGGTGAAGGGTGCCACACAGGTTTGTTGTGGCAGTTCATTTTCATCGCGTGACCGGGTGAGTTGCAGACGCAGGTTGTCGTGCTTCTGTATCAGCAGGTTGACGGCCTGGTTGAACAGGTCAGGATCCAGCGGGCCGGGGATGTCGACATAACCACCGATGTTGTATAGCGGCAGCTCGGCATGGATCATCTGATCCAGCCAGATCTCGCGCTGTGAGTTGGTGAGTGGGTGCAGCGGTGTCTGAGTGTCCGCCAGTGTGTATTGGGTGAGGGGTTGTGTGGTCTGTGCGACGATTTGCGCAAGTAGTTGGGCATAGCTGTCGCGCAGAAAGGCGATGGTTGCCGAGGTGAATAAGGCGGTGTCATACAGGAAGGCCCCGCTGATACCGCCATCCGCATCGGGCTGCAGGGCAAATACGATGTCCAGGTTGGATATTGCCTGGTGGGTTTCGGTAATTGGATCTTTGTACGGGGTGACTTGCAGGTCGGTGGGTGCCGGTGGTTGAATCGGTGTGGTGATCCAGTTGAACATCACCTGGAAGATCGGGTTATATCCCTTGCCGTGGGTTTGTTTCAGGTGTGGTGTCAGGTGCGCAAACGGAATTTCGGCATGCGCTTGTGCATTCAGGATTTGTTGACGGGTCTGGTGCAGGAGGGCGGTAAAGTCTGCTGTGCCATCCAGTCGGGTGCGCAATACCACCAGGTTCAGGAATAGCCCGATCAGGTGTTCGGTCTCGGTGTGATGACGGTTCGCCAATGGTACACCGAGGCACAGGTCGGTCTGGCCGCTGTAGCGATATAACAACAGGTTGAACGCACTGAATAACACCATAAACACCGTGCTGTGCTGGTGCTGTGCCAGTTGTTGCAGGGCCTGGTGGGTGTCTGCACTCAATTGGATGGTGCAACGTCCACCCTGACCTTGTTGTTGTGCCGGGCGCGGGTAGTCGGTGGGTAGTTTCAGCAGGCTGGGTGCATCTTGCAGTTGTTCCAGCCAGTAGCCTTGATGTTGTTGTAGCCGATCTCCGGCGAGGTGGGTGCGTTGCCAGGCAGCATAGTCGGTATACTGGACTGGTAAGGTAGTCAGATGCGGTGTGGTGCCGTCACATTCGGCCTGGTACAGGGCTTGCCATTCCTGGTTCCAGAGGGCGAGTGACCAGGCATCGCTGATGATGTGATGCAGTGTGAGCAGCAACAGGTGACGTTCCGGTGCCAGCCGGATCAGTTGTACCCGGTTCAGTGGGCCCTGATGCAGGTCGAAGGGCTTGGTCTTGTGTTGTTGCAACAGGGTATGGATGCGTGTTTGTTGTTCTGCGCTGGTTAGGCTACTCAGGTCGGTTGGTTCTGCCGATAGCGGGCTGTGCGGGTCCAGATAGGCAACCTGTTCCGCCTGTTCGCCTTGTGGTAGATACAGACGCAAAGTACTTTGCCGAGTATGCAGGGTGTGTAATGCATTGCGTAGTGCATCCAGTTGCAACGGGCCGTCCAGTTGCAGCGCCAGGTGCATGTTGTGTACTTCGGCCTGCTGATCCAGCTGGCTGCGCAGCCAGAAGGTGTGCTGTGCGTACGACAGAGTCAGTTCAGCATCTGCTGTTTGTGGGGTGATCGGCGGCAGAATATCGCCGCTTTGTTGCTGGTCGATCCAGCTCGCCAGTTCTGCCAGTATCGGGTATTCAAACAGGGTGCGCAGTGGCAATTCAACCGCGAAGCTGTCGCGGATACGGGCAGCCAGTTGTGCAGCGATCAGGGAGTGTCCGCCCAGGTCGAAGAAGTGCGCCTGCGCATCCTGCACCGGCCTTTTTAAGATGGTACTCCACAGGTTCGCCAGGAGTTGTTCGGTCTCGGTATGCAGACTGCCTGTGGTGGTTTCCCAGACGGGTTCAGGCAATGCCTTCCGGTCCAGCTTGCCGTTCGGAGTCAGCGGAAACTCAGCCAGTGGTGTGATCAGGCCGGGCACCATGTAACCAGGTAGTTGTGTGGCGATCTGTTCACGTAATGCGGTGACATCCACTGCGGATGCTGCCGGTATCACGTACGCAGCTAAAACCGGCTCAGTGGCAGGTGTTGCGATCACAACTACCGCGTCTTTGACTGAAGCGTGTTGGGTGAGGGCTGTTTCGATTTCACCCAGCTCTATGCGGAAACCACGCAGCTTGACCTGATGATCAGTCCGGCCCAGATATTCCAGGTTGCCATCCGGTAGCCAGCGTGCCAGGTCGCCGGTTTTGTACACTCGTTCTGTCTGACCGGACAATTCAAGTTGCACAAACTTTTCTGCGGTCAGGTCGGGACGGTTCAGATAACCTGCCGCCAGTCCGTCGCCAGCGATACACAATTCACCGGGTACACCAGATGGCATCAGATTATGTTGTGCGTCCAGAATAAAGATCCGGGTGTTTGCAATCGGTTGGCCGATCAGTTCGGGTCTGGTCGTTTCTTGGGTAATTGAGTGTGCACTGGACCAGATGGTTGTTTCAGTCGGCCCATATAAGTTCAAGACCCGGCTCTTGTGTGCTGCCAGACGATGACCCAATTCAGGTTCCAGGGCTTCGCCACCACACAACAAGGTCAATGTTTCTGATGGCTGCCAGCCACTTTCCAGCAGCAGTTTCCAGGTAGCCGGTGTGGCCTGCATAAAGCGTATTGCCCGGGATTGCAGGAGTGTTTGTAATTGTTTGCCATCACGCGCCGCATCGCGGCTGGCCAGTTGTACTGTGGCACCACTTAACAGTGGCAGGTACAGTTCCAGCCCGGCAATATCAAATGCCAGTGTGGTCACGGCCAGCAGACGATCTCCGGCCTGTATTCCGGTCCGCTGTTGCATGTCGCATAAGAAATTGACCAGAGACTGGTGCGCAATCATGACCCCTTTCGGCTGCCCGGTGGAGCCTGAGGTATACAGGACATACGCCAGATCGTCTGACTGGTATGGCAGAGCCAGGTTGTCGCCGGAGACTTCAGAGAGCTGATCCAGATTGACGATGGTGCAGGATGTATCCCAGGCTGTCACGGTATCCTGTAATTGCGTTTCGGTCAGGATCAGTCTGGTCTGGCTGTCAGTCAGCAGATAGTTGAGGCGAGCTGCCGGATAATCCGGATCAAGTGGCACATACGCCGCACCTGCCTTCAGAATGCCAAGCAGTCCGGCCAGCAGGTTGCATGCACGTGTCAGGCACAGGCCAACCAGTTGACCAGGCTGTACCAGTGGCTGACCGGTATCATCTGTCTGACTGAGGAGATGATGCGCAATCTGATTGGCGCGGACATTCAGTTGTGCATAGCTGAGAGTCTGGTGGGTATCGCATACCGCTGGTTGATCTGGTGTACGTGCCACCTGGGCCTCGAATAATGTGACCAGGCTGGCATGACGTGGATAGTCTGCGGTGGTTGCATTCCAGTCTTGCAATTGTTTGGTTTCGGCCTTTGTCAGCAAGGGTATCCGGCTCAGGTCAATGGCAGGATCGTCGATCACAGCAGCCAGCAGCCGGGTGAAATGGTCTGCCATCCGGGCCATGCGATCTGGCGTGAACAGATCAGTCGCATATTCCCAGTTCAGCGTCAATTGATCCGCTTGTTCGGTCACATACACGGTCAGATCCAGTTTCGCGACCTGGCGTTCCGGCTGTTCCGGAATTAGTTCCAGTCCGGGTAGTTCAGTGGGTCCGGACGGGGTATTCTGTAGCACCAGCATAACCTGATACAGCGGGTTATGGCTCAGGCTGCGTTCCGGGTTAAGGGCCTCAACGATCTGTTCAAACGGTGTATCCTGGTGGGCATAGGCCTCCAGCGCCGTCTGACGGGTTTGTGCCAGTTGGTCACGAAAGACCACCGGCTGATCTGCCTGCCAGGTCGAACGCAGGACTAAGGTATTCATAAACAGACCGATCAGGTCTTCTGTTTCGTGTAAACCGCGATTTGCCACCGGAGTACCGACCAGCAGGTCAGCCTGTCCGGTATAGCGATGTAACAGAGTATTGAATACCGTCAGCAGGGTCATGAACAGGGTTGCACCCTGTGTCTGGCTCAGGGACTTCACCCGGGTGGTCAGTTCTGTGCTCAGTTGGTTGCTATGCCAGCGTCCGCGATAACTTGCCCGGGCCGGGCGTGGATGATCTGTCGGTAGTTCCAGGATATGCGGTGCACCCTGTAAACGAACACGCCAATAGGCCAATTGATCGGCTAAGATCGGGGCCATCTCGTGTTGCTGCCAGGCCGCATAGTCTGTGTATTGCACTGGCAATGGTGCCAGCATCGGTGTCTGTTGCGTACTGTAAGCCTGATATAACTGCATCCAGTCACGTTGCAGGACAGAGGTTGACCAGCCATCAGAAATGATGTGATGTAGCGTGTTGCATAACACCGCTTCTTCGGCAGACAGCACCAGCAGATGTGACCGGAATAAGGGACCAGCAGTCAGATTAAATGGCATCTGAGTCTGTTGTTGTAGCCAGTCAGCAACAGATTCCGAGGGAGTGGTAGTGATCGTCAGCGGGTCATACGGTGGTAGCACCTGCACAGTTGCCTCACCGTCAACCGCAGGAAAATACAAACGCAGACTGAGATGGTGCTCCACCAGATGACAGAGCGCCTGGCGCAGCGCGGTCTGATCTAACTTGCCCTGGATACGGTGTGCGGTGGGCATGTTGTAGGTTGCGGTAACCCCTTCCAGACGGGCTAAAAACCACAGGCGTTGCTGTGCATACGATAACACCCGTGGTGCATCGCTCGCTTGAGGAACCAGTGTCGGTAAGTTATTGCCACGTTGTTGCTGCATCAACCAGGCAGCCTGCTGTTGCAGCCCGGGGTAGTTGAAGACTTCCCGTAATCCCATCGTGATGTCGAACTGATGACGTATCCGGGTAATCAGTCGGGTCGCCAGCAGCGAATGACCACCAAGAGCAAAAAAGTCTGCTGCCGGATCCTGCACATCGCAATGCAATACTTCAGACCACAAGTCTGCTAAGGCTGATTCCATCTCTGTGTGCCAGCCGGAAGCCACCCTGCTGGTCAGTGTGGGTGCCGGTAACGCCGACCGATCCAGCTTACCGTTCGGAGTCAGCGGAAACTCAGCCAGTGGTGTGATCAGGCCGGGTACCATGTAACCAGGTAGTTGTGTGGCGATCTGTTCACGTAATGCGTTGACATCCACTGCGGATGCTGCCGGTATCACGTACGCAGCTAAAACCGGCTCAGTGGCAGGTGTTGCGATCACAACTACCGCGTCTTTGACTGAAGCGTGTTGGGTGAGGGCTGTTTCGATTTCACCCAGCTCTATGCGGAAACCACGCAGCTTGACCTGATGATCAGTCCGGCCCAGATATTCCAGGTTGCCATCCGGTAGCCAGCGTGCCAGGTCGCCGGTTTTGTACACTCGTTCTGTCTGACCGGACAATTCAAGTTGCACAAACTTTTCTGCGGTCAGGTCGGGACGGTTCAGATAACCTGCCGCCAGTCCGTCGCCAGCGATACACAATTCACCGGGTACACCAGATGGCATCAGATTATGTTGTGCGTCCAGAATAAAGATCCGGGTGTTTGCAATCGGTTGGCCGATCAGTTCGGGTCTGGTCGTTTCTTGGGTAATTGAGTGTGCACTGGACCAGATGGTTGTTTCAGTCGGCCCATATAAGTTCAAGACCCGGCTCTTGTGTGCTGCCAGACGATGACCCAATTCAGGTTCCAGGGCTTCGCCACCACACAACAAGGTCAATGTTTCTGATGGCTGCCAGCCACTTTCCAGCAGCAGTTTCCAGGTAGCCGGTGTGGCCTGCATAAAGCGTATTGCCCGGGATTGCAGGAGTGTTTGTAATTGTTTGCCATCACGCGCCGCATCGCGGCTGGCCAGTTGTACTGTGGCACCACTTAACAGTGGCAGGTACAGTTCCAGCCCGGCAATATCAAATGCCAGTGTGGTCACGGCCAGCAGACGATCTCCGGCCTGTATTCCGGTCCGCTGTTGCATGTCGCATAAGAAATTGACCAGAGACTGGTGCGCAATCATGACCCCTTTCGGCTGCCCGGTGGAGCCTGAGGTATACAGGACATACGCCAGATCGTCTGACTGGTATGGCAGAGCCAGGTTGTCGCCGGAGACTTCAGAGAGCTGATCCAGATTGACGATGGTGCAGGATGTATCCCAGGCTGTCACGGTATCCTGTAATTGCGTTTCGGTCAGGATCAGTCTGGTCTGGCTGTCAGTCAGCAGATAGTTGAGGCGAGCTGCCGGATAATCCGGATCAAGTGGCACATACGCCGCACCTGCCTTCAGAATGCCAAGCAGTCCGGCCAGCAGGTTGCATGCACGTGTCAGGCACAGGCCAACCAGTTGACCAGGCTGTACCAGTGGCTGACCGGTATCATCTGTCTGACTGAGGAGATGATGCGCAATCTGATTGGCGCGGACATTCAGTTGTGCATAGCTGAGAGTCTGGTGGGTATCGCATACCGCTGGTTGATCTGGTGTACGTGCCACCTGGGCCTCGAATAATGTGACCAGGCTGGCATGACGTGGATAGTCTGCGGTGGTTGCATTCCAGTCTTGCAATTGTTTGGTTTCGGCCTTTGTCAGCAAGGGTATCCGGCTCAGGTCAATGGCAGGATCGTCGATCACAGCAGCCAGCAGCCGGGTGAAATGGTCTGCCATCCGGGCCATGCGATCTGGCGTGAACAGATCAGTCGCATATTCCCAGTTCAGCGTCAATTGATCCGCTTGTTCGGTCACATACACGGTCAGATCCAGTTTCGCGACCTGGCGTTCCGGCTGTTCCGGAATTAGTTCCAGTCCGGGTAGTTCAGTGGGTCCGGACGGGGTATTCTGTAGCACCAGCATAACCTGATACAGCGGGTTATGGCTCAGGCTGCGTTCCGGGTTAAGGGCCTCAACGATCTGTTCAAACGGTGTATCCTGGTGGGCATAGGCCTCCAGCGCCGTCTGACGGGTTTGTGCCAGTTGGTCACGAAAGACCACCGGCTGATCTGCCTGCCAGGTCGAACGCAGGACTAAGGTATTCATAAACAGACCGATCAGGTCTTCTGTTTCGTGTAAACCGCGATTTGCCACCGGAGTACCGACCAGCAGGTCAGCCTGTCCGGTATAGCGATGTAACAGAGTATTGAATACCGTCAGCAGGGTCATGAACAGGGTTGCACCCTGTGTCTGGCTCAGGGACTTCACCCGGGTGGTCAGTTCTGTGCTCAGTTGGTTGCTATGCCAGCGTCCGCGATAACTTGCCCGGGCCGGGCGTGGATGATCTGTCGGTAGTTCCAGGATATGCGGTGCACCCTGTAAACGAACACGCCAATAGGCCAATTGATCGGCTAAGATCGGGGCCATCTCGTGTTGCTGCCAGGCCGCATAGTCTGTGTATTGCACTGGCAATGGTGCCAGCATCGGTGTCTGTTGCGTACTGTAAGCCTGATATAACTGCATCCAGTCACGTTGCAGGACAGAGGTTGACCAGCCATCAGAAATGATGTGATGTAGCGTGTTGCATAACACCGCTTCTTCGGCAGACAGCACCAGCAGATGTGACCGGAATAAGGGACCAGCAGTCAGATTAAATGGCATCTGAGTCTGTTGTTGTAGCCAGTCAGCAACAGATTCCGAGGGAGTGGTAGTGATCGTCAGCGGGTCATACGGTGGTAGCACCTGCACAGTTGCCTCACCGTCAACCGCAGGAAAATACAAACGCAGACTGAGATGGTGCTCCACCAGATGACAGAGCGCCTGGCGCAGCGCGGTCTGATCTAACTTGCCCTGGATACGGTGTGCGGTGGGCATGTTGTAGGTTGCGGTAACCCCTTCCAGACGGGCTAAAAACCACAGGCGTTGCTGTGCATACGATAACACCCGTGGTGCATCGCTCGCTTGAGGAACCAGTGTCGGTAAGTTATTGCCACGTTGTTGCTGCATCAACCAGGCAGCCTGCTGTTGCAGCCCGGGGTAGTTGAAGACTTCCCGTAATCCCATCGTGATGTCGAACTGATGACGTATCCGGGTAATCAGTCGGGTCGCCAGCAGCGAATGACCACCAAGAGCAAAAAAGTCTGCTGCCGGATCCTGCACATCGCAATGCAATACTTCAGACCACAAGTCTGCTAAGGCTGATTCCATCTCTGTGTGCCAGCCGGAAGCCACCCTGCTGGTCAGTGTGGGTGCCGGTAACGCCGACCGGTCCAGCTTACCGTTCGGGGTCAGCGGCAACTGTTCCAGCACGGTGATACTGCCTGGTACCATGTATTCCGGTAAGCGATTCCGCAGCGCAGCGCGTAAGACATGCAGATCAACTGGCTCATCTGTCGTCGTGATATAGGCTACCAGTTGTGCTTGCTCTGGCGCTTCGTACACCATCACGGCAGCCTCACGTACCGTGGCTTGCAGGCATAGTACAGCTTCAATTTCACCCGGTTCAATCCGGTAGCCGCGTAACTTGATCTGATGATCGGTACGGCCCAGATATTCCAGGTTACCATCTGGTAGCCAGCGGGCCAGATCGCCGGTTTTGTACACTCGTTCTGTCTGACCGAACAGTTCAAGCTGCACGAATTTTTCTGCGGTCAGTTGCGGCTGATGCAGGTAGCCCCGGGCCAGGCCGGCACCGGCCAGATACAACTCACCCGGCAGGCCTGGCGGGAGCAGTTGCTGATGTTGATCCAGCACATACGCACGAACATTGTTGATCGGGCGCCCGATTGCCGTCTGTGGTGCATCTGTTGCGACCGGCCAGTAAGTGGCATCAATGGTAGCCTCGGTCGGGCCGTACAGGTTGTACAGTGGCAGTTGTGGGTGATCCTGCTGTACTCGCTGACACAGTGCCGGAGTGAGTGCTTCACCACCGCAGAACAGATAACGTAATGACGTATTCTGCAGGGACTGAGTCTCCAGCCAGGCACTGAGCAAGGCAGGCACCAGCTGTAACACACTGACTTGCTGCTCACATACGATCTGGTGCAGATACGCTATATCGGTATGTTGTTCTGGTGCGGCCAATACCAGACGGGCACCACACAACAGTGGGGCATAACATTCCCAGACGGAGGCATCAAAATTGAAGGGGGTTTTTTGCAGGAAGGTGTCGGACGGCTGGAATTGGAATTGATGTTGCATCCACACCATGTGGTTGTGCAGAGCAGCATGCGGCACCATCACGCCTTTCGGCTGACCGGTGGTGCCCGAAGTGTAGATCACATAGGCCAGATGATCTGGTTGTGTGGTACTGACCGGATTCGCTGTGGGGTATTCTGCCCAGGCCTCTGTTTGCGCCAGGTTCAGCCAGGTGATACCGGCTGGTGCTGCCGCAGCAAGCTCAGTCATCGAGCCAGATTGAGTCAGCACCACTGGTGTCTGGCTATCCGACAACATAGCTGCTAATCGGGCTGTTGGCAGATCGGGATCCAGTGGCAGATAAGCAGCACCAGCCTTCAGAACCCCAAGCATACCAACGATCATTTCCGGAGAACGTTCTGTACACAGACCGATCACCGTATCTGGTTGTACCAGTGGTTCACCACTCGTTGTTTGTAAACTGCGCAGATGGCGTGCCAGTTGATTCGTACGTTCATTCAACTGGCGGTAGGTCAATTGTGTCCCGGCATACCAGATTGCCACCTGATCAGGCAGCCGGGCTGCCTGTTGCTCAAACCGGGCAACCACAGAACTCTGTGGTACATCGGTTTCAGTGCCACACCAGTTTCTGAGCTGCGTCTGATCGGCTAGTGTCAGCAGCGGCAACTGCCATGCCGGTATTGACTCTTCAGACACAGTGGATAACAGATGTAGCCAGCGTGTTTGCATCGCTTCGATTTCAACCGCCTCGAAGCAGGCCGTGTTAAATACGAAATCGACCTTGATATCACTGTCGTCAGCGTGAAAGTCACGTACATACACAGTTAGCGGGATTTGTGCATGATGATGCGATAATCGCTCGACATGGCTGCTGCAGTTGCCGAACTCTGTCGGGTAATCATGTTGTTCATACGACACCACCACGTCATACAACTGGTGGTGTGATCCTTGTGGTCTGATCAGGCGATTGATCTCACTCACAGGAAAACGCTGATGGCGGTAATCTGACTGCAGTGTACGGCCCAGTGTGCGTAGCAGCTCAGGGAGGGTCTGTTGCAGATCAAATTGCAGACGGGTCGGATTGATACTGGTAAATAAACCGGCAGTCTGCCTGGCTTCAGTACCTGCACGATTAAGGGTTGGCAGGCCAATAATCAGGTCAGTTTGTTGTCGCGTGCGGGCCAGATAGAGTGCGAATGTCCCAAGTAGCACCTGGAATATACTTGACCGATGCTTTTCAGCATAGCGCGTGACCTGTGCATACAGGGTATGAGACAGGTAACAGGGGAGGCAGTCGCTGGTTGCAGCAGGTTGCACCTGAGACCAGGGAGCGGGCGGTTGAGCCAGTCGGTTATGCCAGTAAGCCTGGTCCCGTGCGTAACGGGGAGAATTGCGATACGCCTGATCCTGCGTGATCTGACTCAGATAGGTGAGGCCTGACTGATCGGGTTGTTCACCGGCATGAAGAGCTGTATATAATTCATTCAGAGAGCGGTTGAGCAGTGCAATGGCCCAGCCATCAACGATCAGATGGTGATACTGTGCCAGCCAGTAAAACTGATCATCACTGATCTTGACCAGATCAAAGCGAAACAGCGGTCTGTTATGCAACGTAAACGGCTGTACAAAACGTCGCTGCATCCAGGCTCGAGCTGCTTGTTCCGGTGCCTTTTCCTGGCTGAAATCATGCAGTTCTGTCTGGGGTTCAAATGGTGCTACCACAACTTGTTGAGGTAACTGGTCTGTTTCCGGCCCAGCAACAAACTGCAAACGTAAATTATCGTGTTTTTCCACCAGCAACCGGATCGCATGGTGGTATGTTGCTATGTCTAATGGCCCTGTAAATCTGACTTGTTCACCAATGTTGTAGAGAGGTGAGTCACTGTGTAATAATTGATCCAGCCAAATTGCTTCCTGTGCGGAAGTTAATGGATATGGCGTGTTCCACGTAATTTTTTTTGTCATAGTATGTTACTTTAATTATAAAGTAGAGTAGTACATTTTAAGAATTATAATGTTTTTGAAATTCTGGTTTTTTCAATTTGATTATAATCGGAGTTCTTCGATTTCCTAATTATAAATCTTCGATTATGTCGAAGTTTTTTCCTGGAGTTTGAGCGTGATGCGACCCTTTACAATTTATTGTAAAAAGATATATTCTTTTCTGGCTTTAACCTTGTTGTTGTTTGGGAATACGAGTAGTTATGCGGTATCACCTGATCCGGAACAATTAATACAGCAGTTAATTGTTAAGCTGAAACCTGCTGTGATATTGCGGCAAAGCGCAGTGGATTATATGCAATCCATGACCGCATTGTCGATTGCTTCTGTGCAGCAACGGTCGGATGGTAGTGTGCGTGTTGTGCTTGATTTACCACAGCCTATGGCTTATTCCGAAGCGTTGAGCTATGCGGAGACATTACAACAGAACCCAGGCATTTTATATGCCAATCCGAACACGGTTTATTATCCGCAGACTCTGGTACCAAACGATCCGCAATATCCAACCCAATGGCCAATACAGCCCCTGAGTCCCAGCAATCCGGCTGCATTGAATCTGCCGCCTGCCTGGGAGGTTACGCAGGGTAGTTCGGACATTGTGATCGGAATAACCGATAGTGGTATCCTGGATCATGTGGATTTGGCTGATCGTCTGGTCGGAGGAAGTGCGGCAACTTCAGGTTATGACCTGGTAACGCCGCTGGAGCGGAGTAATGACGGAGATGGTCGGGATATGGATCCGACTGACCCCGGAGACTGGATAGAAGATGGTGACTGGTTAGAAGGTGGCCAGAATAAATGTGGCCCTCGCAACAGTGGCTGGCATGGTACTTCAGTTGCGGGTATTCTGGGTGCGGTCAGCAACAATGCTGAAGGCATTACGGCGGTGGACTGGAACGCGAAGATTTCCATGGCTCGTGTGTTAGGTCGCTGTGGTGGCGAAATTTCTGATATCAGTGATGGTATTCTTTGGTTGAGTGGTGAACCGGTGGATGGTGTGGTGAACCCTCACCCGGCTGATGTTATCAACATGAGTATCGCTGGGTTAAGGCCTTGTCAGCCGAGTCAGCAGGAAGCGATTGATGCGGCAACTGCGCGTGGTATAGCGGTGGTTGTGGCGGCTGGTAATCAGAGTGTGGATGTGGCTGATTTTGCGCCAGCGAACTGCCGCAATGTGATTGCTGTTGCAGGCCTTGAGCAGGACGGCTCACGTCTGAGTTTTCCTCAATACAATTACGGTAGTAATACCGGTGAAGAAGTGGATATTGCGGCGCCGGCAATTGGTTATCCGTCAACCGGCGAGTCAGGAACGACAACCAGTAACAATGGCAATGATTATGTGCCATTCGGCGGTACCAGTGGTGCGACATCACATGTCAGCGGTGTTATTGCGCTGATGTTGGCCAGTAACCCGCGTCTGCAAACCTCGGTGCCGCAATTACCGCAACTGATTGAGGCAAAGCTGAAGGCCAGTGCGCGCCCGTTTGTCACCGGGACAGATGATGACTGTACGACTGACCGGTGTGGTGCCGGTATGCTAGATGCAGCACAGGCCGTTCTGGCGGTCAGTACGCCACCTCGGGTGAATGCTGGCAATACGCAGACAGTGCACGGTGGGAATCAGGTCACTCTGACTGCCACAGCAACAGATGATGCTTACAGCGATCTGGCTAAACTGAGTTATCAATGGCAACAAACAGGTGGTACGCCGGTGCAGCTGTTGGATAAGAATAGCGCGATGCCTCGGTTTAGTGCACCTGAAGGTAATGAAACACTGACGTTTAATGTGGTTGCGACAGATGATACCGGCCTCTCGGCCAGTGATACGGTGCAGGTACGGGTGGTAGCGGTAGATACTGACCCGGATGCGTTCAGCTTCGCTGACAAGCGCGGTGTGGCGCGCTCTGCTCTGGTGACATCTGATACGGTCACCATTCAGGGTATTGCGGCATCTGCACCGGTTCGGGTGGCGAATGGTGAATACAGCATCAATGGTGGCGCCTTTATGGCAACCAGTGGTCTGATCAATAATGGTGACAAGGTTGCTGTACGTCATACTAGTGCCAGTGGCCTGTTTGTAACGACGACGACATTGCTGACGGTTGGCGGTGTGCAGGGTGCCTTCAGTTCAACGACTGTGGCCGAGACGTCATCCGGTGGTGGTAGTCTGTCTCTCTGGCTGCTGTTGTTAGGTTATGCGTTCGTACTGGCTGGCTTTGTGCGGCGGCGGCTCCAGGCATAACTCACCAGGGAGCCCCAAGCATGTTTGCTGAAGGGGGCGAGAGCGACGCCTCGCCCCCTTTGGAGACCCCCATTGTGTTGTCCCCGCCGCCAGCGGCGGGGTATTTCCAGAGTAAAAAAGGCTTTGTTCAATTAACAGAACAAAGCCTTTTTTATTGGGTACCAGTTAGTGAATGGATCAGCTAATCAGCTAAATGCGTTATCGCTTGTTTGATGCGGCGCAATGTTGCGGCACGACCGATCAGTTCCAGGGTGAGATCCAGTGCCGGGGAGGGCATGCCACCGGTTACTGCCACTCGCAGGGGCAGGGCGACCTTGCCGAATCCGACATCCAGAGCTGTCACAGCGTCGGCGATAGTCTGGTGAATGGTCACCTGCTGCCAGGTATCCAGTGAGGCTAGACGTTCCTGTATATGTTGCAACATGGGCACTGGATTGCCTTTGAATGCCTTTTTTGCGGTCTTGGCTGCATAGGTGGTAAAGTCCTGGTAATAAAAGGCGGAGATACGGGCGAGTTCTTCCAGGGTATTGGCGCGTTCTCGTTGTGCGGAAATGACCTGGTGCAATTTCTGGTCTGCTGCGGTTTGAATACCCAGTGTCGCCAGATGAGGCCGTATTAAGTCTGCCAGACGTGCTGAATCTGCGGTTTTCAGATAATGCTGGTTCAGCCACTGCAGTTTTTGCAGGTTAAAGCTGGCCGGGGCGGTATTCACTTTGTCCAGGTTGAAGTACTGTATCAGTTCTTCCCGGCTGAAGATTTCCTGATCACCATGCGACCAGCCCAGGCGCGCAAGATAATTCAGCATTGCTTCCGGCAGAAATCCGGCATCCTGATAGTGCAGAATGCTGACTGCCCCGTGGCGTTTGGAGAGCCGGCTGCCGTCTTCACCGAGAATCATCGGAATATGTGCAAAGGTCGGGTGTTCCCAGCCCAGTGCCTGATACAGATGGATCTGACGCGGTGTGTTGTTGATGTGGTCATCTCCGCGTATCACATGCGTGATGCCCATATCGTGATCGTCTACCACAACGGTCAGATTATAGGTTGGTGAGCCGTCAGTCCGGCGAATAATCAGGTCGTCTAGCTCTTGGTTCTGTACCTGGATGGTGCCGCGTACCTGATCAGTAAATATGACCTCGCCCGCTTGTGGCTGGCAGAAACGTACTACGTGCGGTTGTTCAGCTGATACCTGGCGGGTTCGACAGTGTCCGTCGTAGCGTGGTTTCTGTCCGGCGGCCAGTTGTGCTGTGCGCAGTGTTGCCAGGCGCTCCGGTGAACAGGTACACCGGTATGCCAGTCCGTCAGCCAGCAGTTGGGTGATCACCTCGTCATAACGGGCGAAGCGGTCCGTTTGATAGATGGGTTCAGCATCACAGTCCAGACCAAGCCAGTTCATCCCGTCCAGGATCGCCTGTACAGCGGCTTCGCTGGAGCGCACCCGATCCGTATCTTCAATACGCAGAATAAATCTTCCGCCCTGTTGCCGGGCATATAACCAGGAAAATAAGGCAGTACGTGCGCCACCGACATGTAAATAGCCAGTCGGACTGGGTGCAAAGCGTGTGATAACAGACATCCTGTTCCTTCTGCAATTAAAATAAACGGTATGCTATAAACGTGGATCAGACTGCGGAGTTATAATGCAGACACCATTTCAGTATTATTTCAATCTGAGGATTCCCCGCAGGTGTGATTCAAACTGATGTGGTGATTTGCTACCACAGGTTTCTGGCAAGCGTTA
>JAHDCB010000020.1 GCA_020630035.1 Gammaproteobacteria bacterium | reverse complement strand
AATGGTAATTTGTGTCGAGAGCTATGTCGCAAAAAAATCAGGTGGCCCTGGTGTAAAACTTGAAGAGCAGGTATTAATAACTGAAACAGGTTGTGAACACCTTTCAACTTATCCTTTTGAGGCCAGACTGCTTCGATAGCCAAACTCCGGGGTACCATGCCCCTTCACGAAACCTGGTAGCACAACACCTATGCCGCCAGATAAAACTCGGGAAATATCAGCAATCTTGTTTAACCTGGCTTCACACCTACCGTGCTAGGCGGCATGCCGCATGCATTTTGTATACGGCCTTCACTGTACCAAGGGCCTGCGTCCTTGTGACACGAGTCCGACCACACCTGACACCCGTCCGGAACCGCCGGTCATCACTTTGCTTCCCATAGCAAACAACGAGACCTAAGATACCGCGTAACAGCTCCTGGGTGGCAGGCTCTACTCCATAATATTCATAAGACGATGCTACCGTTCCAGATACAACCGCTCACAAACATTCCCTGGACTACTCAATCGGATATCTCGGATGTGGATTGAGCTAATTACATTGAGTGCCGGCGTACTAGGCTACAGTATGCGACATCGCCTGTCTGCTCCAAAACAGAAAAGGGACATCTTCCCTACCAGGCAAAACATACCATTGCGGCAACTATGGCGCGACATCCAGCAAGCTATTCAGGCTACCGAACGAAATCAGTTACACGGCGTTATAAACCCGGCAATACAACAACAATTACAAGCAGAAAAAAAGAGTGCAAGTCAACAACAAAAATTTGGATTTTTTGCGTTAGTCTTGGCTATATCCGGTGCTTACTTTCCAGCTATGAGCCTGATCAGCACGGTCGCCATTCTCTATCTGACAAAAGATATACTAAAACTAATCCGCAGGGATTTTCAACGAGGCCATTATTTCACCTTCCAACTTGTTTCACTGACCATGATCTGCTGGATGCTGGCGAGCGGCAAACTGATCCATTCTGCCATTTCAGCGGTTATCACCGGTTTTGTAGCACGTATCATCAACCAAATGGAAGAAACCTCACATTATCAGTTAACTAATGTATTCTGTGACTGCCCGGAAAAAGTCTGGATTATAGTGGATAGCACCGAAATCCAGGTCCCGTTTCAAGACTTACAAGCGGGGGACCAAGTTGTCGTGTATCCGGGTGAAACTATCCCCATTGATGGGATCATAAAAACAGGTCATGGTCAGGTCGATCAACATATCTTGACTGGTGAAAGTCATCCTGTAGAAAAATTACCAGGCCATGAAGTCTTTGCCGCAACTTTATTATTATCTGGCCAGTTACGCATTCAGGTACAAACTACTGGCGAGGCTACACTGGCAGCAAAAATTGGCACCATACTCAGTGAAACCCAAAGCTACAAAGACAATCTGACCACCCGTGGCTGTCGAATAGCTAATCATTATTTACCAGTTACCATCGGCCTGAGTGCATTAACTCTACTTGTGCTGGGGCCTGAATCAGCACTGGCAATGTTGTGGGCCAATCTTGGTGGGTTAATGGCTACACTTGGCCCATTAAGTGTAATGAGCCATCTGCAAATTCTGTCGCGCCGCAATATTCTAATTAAAGACGGACGAGTATTTGAATTATTACGTGATATTGACACAGTAGTGTTTGACAAAACCGGCACTCTCACACTAGAGCAACCTACAGTCAAAGCTATCCAGCCTTTTGGCCATTACAGTGAAATTGATGTATTACGTTATGCTGCCATCGCAGAGTATCGTCAACCACACCCTGTAGCAAAAGCTATCTTGGCGAAGGCCGCAGCAGAACAACTGGAATTACCGACACCCGATACAGCCAGTTACAATCTCGGTTACGGTATCCAAGTACATTGCCAGGATGATTATATCCAGATTGGCAGTGCCCGCTTTTTACAGCAGCAAGGCATTGACCTCCCCAACACGCTACAAACATTACAAATTCAATCAGATGAGCAAGGAGACAGTCTGATTTACGTAGCCGTCAATCAAAATCTAGCCGGCATTCTGACCTTACAACCAACTATTCGGCCAGAAGCTGCAGCAGTGATTAAGTTTTTACAACAACGTGAAGTAGAACTATACATCATCTCCGGAGATCATATTGAACCTACACGTAGCTTAGCAAAATCACTGGGGATTCAAAATTACTTTTCTGATGTATTACCTGAACATAAAGCTGACTATGTTGAAAAACTAAAGAAACAGGGACGTTTTGTCTGTTTCGTAGGAGATGGTATTAATGATGCAATTGCACTGAAAAAAGCCCAAGTTTCTCTTTCTTTATCTGGCGCATCCAGTGCTGCCACAGACACTGCACAAATAGTATTAATGGATGGCACATTAGCCAAAATTCCGGAAATCTTCCGACTAGGTGATGACTTTGAGAAAACCATGAAAAAAAATCTGGTTATCAGCTTTATACCCGGATTTCTCATCATTCCAGGTATTTATCTCTTACATACAGGGCTTGTATTCAGCATGATTATCTGGTTCGTAAATATGTTCATTGGCCTGAGCAATGTCTTATGGTCTTCAATGAAGCATCAAAAACTGACCAACTCCAAAAACAATGAAAGCAATCATGCCTACATTCCAAGCGACTAAGCTATTTGAAGGTTTCAGCACCGTTTTTCGTCAATGGCGCGCAGAACATACGCATTGCCGTTACATCCACGGGTATGGTGTATCATTTAAAATATGGTTTTCTGGTGAGCTGGATAACAAAAATTGGGTATGGGATTTTGGCAACTTCAATCAGGTGCGAAACGGCATTGACGGTATGACCCCGAAACAATGGGTCGCTTATATGTTTGACCATACCTTCATCGCCGCCGAAGATGATCCATACATTGCCTTATTTCGAGACATGGCAGAACAAGAATTGATTCAGCTCAGAATCGTTAAGGCTGTCAGCGCCGAACGCTTCGCACAACTGATTTATGAAAAATTCAATACGTTTATACAACAGGAAACCCACGGCAGAGTCTGTGTCATGAAAGTTGAATTCAGAGAAAATAGCCGCAATTCAGCCATCTATCAACCAGAGTCAACTATAAATACACATAGGATATTATGAATAAACCACACAGCCTGGAACTAGCCACCGCCGGATATGCGAACGGTATCTCTACTCAACTAGCGGCTAAACAGAGACAGGATGGAGATCAGGCTTGTCTCACAACAGATGAAAAAGAGGCTATTATTGCCGAAGCTGCGCAACATTTCGGTGATTTTCTCACTGCATTAGGCTGCAACTGGCAACAAGACCCAAACTCAGCCGATACCCCCAGGCGGGTGGCAAAGGCCTATGTACATGACCTGTGGCGTGGCCGGTATGAATCGCTCAGTGAAGTCACCAGTTTTCCATCTGACGGTTATAACGGCCAGGTATTTGAAGGTAATATCCCATTAACCTCAATGTGCTCGCATCATCATCAAGCGATTTTAGGACTAGCCCATATTGCATATATTCCGCATCAAGATGGCAAGGTCGTCGGCCTGTCCAAATTAAACCGGATCGTCGAACAATGCTCACGACGCGGCACTATTCAGGAACAGATGACCTTAGCGATACATCATGCGGTTGATCAGATCTGCGAAGGCAATGTCGGCGTGGCTGTGATGATTACTGCGGAACATCATTGTGTCAGCTGCCGAGGGGTAAAACATACCGGCGCAACCATGAAAACAACTCAGTTTTCCGGCGATTATCTTGCTCAGGATACAGCCTACCGAACTGAGTTTTATGAATTCTGCCGCGCTTAACACCGGGTGTGATTCAAATTGATGTGGCGTAATAGCTGGGGCACATAAAATTCGTTTCGGCGTTACCCGTCAGGGGCTTCTCCGAGGGTCGCCAGAATAACGCTTGCCAGAAACCTGTGGTAGCAAATCACCACATCAGTTTGAATCGCACCCCTTCACACCTGTTTGTAACCTGCTGCACCTGCATCAATATGTCACCACTCGGCCTGATCACCAGCTGCGATCTGACACCATTTGCCAATTTTTCTCCGTGCCATACAGTGGCTCAGACCACACCCTATGGCGAACCATCAGACCACCTGCACCACACCAGACTGGCAGGTCACCCGGTCATTATGCTACAGCGACACGGGCCAGAACACCAGTTGCCTCCGCACCAGATCAACTATCGGGCCAACCTGTGGACACTGCGCGCAGCAGGGGTACAACAGGTGATCGGACTGGCGACTGTCGGTGGCATTCATCCCCAACTGCCCCCGGGTACCATCAGTCTCCCGGATCAACTGATAGATTACACCTATGGGCGCGAACATACGTTTGCAACCACGCTGCGCGACACCTGTGGACATATTGATTTCAGCTCCCCCTACAACACAGCGTTACACCAGGCACTGATCACTGCAGCACAAAGCAGCAACATTGCCTGCAGGCCAAACGGTGTATACGGAGCGACTCAGGGCCCCAGACTGGAAACCGCCGCAGAAGTCCGCCGGCTGCAACAGGACGGGTGCGATATGGTCGGCATGACCGGCATGCCGGAGGCCAGCCTGGCCCGTGAGCTGAATCTGGCCTATACCAGCCTGGCACTGGTGGTGAACTGGGCTGCCGGGATGGATGATGACGGCATTGACCTGCAACACATCACTGCCTGCCGCAACGACGGCCTGTATCGGGTATTACAGATCATTCAGACCTACTGTCATCAACAGACCACTGTAACTGGTAACAAGCCTGATCTGTGAACGGCTGTATACACAGACACACATCTGCCACCGCGATCAACTGATCTCCCCGATACACCAGTGGCACATAAGGCCGCTGCCAGGGTGGAATCCCATACGCCTGACATAACTTCTTAAAACTGCGATTGCCCTGTCGCCCGGCAGGACGGCAACGCATTCCCGGATAACGCCAGCGTACTGAGATCCGACCTTCCTGCCAGTACCGAACCGGTATCCCCTGCGTCGCCGGGATACGGCGCAGCGTGCCGCAGCCGGCTGGTAATGTGAACATTATCTGGTCTGCGGGCCAGGCAAACGACTGTTCTGCAGTCGGTGGCGCGGGAACCGGCCGCCGTAACAACCACAAACTACCCCGGTAACGCCGCAATCGCGTATTTTTCCAGGCAACCTCCGGCTGACGATCTTCAGTCGCACCAATAACCCGGTCTTTTATTTCTGACAAATGCGCCTGACTCGGCACAGGATGACCTGCCTGTCGGATCCAGGCACGCAACACCTGCTGACAACGCACCGTCGACAAACACTGTAATGGCGCGACCTGCAACTGACCAGTCGAGCTAATGCAAACGGCCAAATCCTGCTCTGTCTGCACCTGCACCAGTGGTAACACCGCCGCAACATGGCTGGCACTACGCGCCAGGGTCCGGCTGACCGCAGGCCAGCGCGCCTGCAACACTGGCATCACTTGCTGACGCAGATAGTTCCGATCAAACTCCGTATTCTGATTACTCGGGTCATCAATCCAGACCAGTGCATGTTGTTGCGCATACCGGTGTAATGCCTGGCGCGTCCAGTTCAGGCAAGGTCGGCCATGCCAGCCAGATGGTGTCGTGCGACAGGCCGGCATCGCTGCCAAACCCTCTATGCCAGCACCGCGTAACAACTGCAACAACACCGTCTCCGCCTGATCATCCGCATGATGTGCGGTCAGCAACATACTTCCGGGCAATGCTTGTTGCCAGCAAGCTGCATAGCGGGCTTCGCGTGCGACTGCCTCCAGGCTGGTACCTGGTTGCGGTTGTAATTGCAGCGCAACAACCTGCAGCGGAATATTCAGTGTCTGACAAACACCCTGACAATGCTTTGCCCAATCTGCAGCATCGGGATGCAAGCCATGCTGGATATGAATCGCCTGCACCGGAATAGAACACTGACCCTGTATTTCTGCCATTGCGTGTAACAATACATGCGAGTCAACCCCACCACTATAAGCTACCAGATAGCATTCCGGCTGAGGTAAGGCGCGCAATTGCAGCAACAATTGCGCCGGACAGAAGGCGGACGATTTACGCGCTGAAGGCACCATACGCCAATAAACGTTGCTGCCGGTTTTCCATTAACAAATCTAACGGTTCTGCCAGCAGTGGCTCCAGTGCATCCAGTACCGCAGTCTTCAGATTAGCTGCGATGGCGGCATAGTCACGATGTGCACCACCGGTCGGTTCCGGGATAATGTCATCAATCAGGCCTTGCTGCTTCAGGTCCGGTGCCGTGATTGCCATTGCTTCGGCAGCCAGGTCAGCCTTCGCCGCATCCTTCCACAAAATTGACGCACAGCCTTCTGGTGAGATCACCGAGTAAGTGCTGTACTGCAGCATCAGTACCCGATCTGCCACACCAATCGCCAGTGCCCCGCCAGAACCACCTTCACCAATCACAACGGCAACAACTGGCGTGCGTAAGCCAGCCATCACAAACAGATTACGCGCAATCGCTTCGCTCTGACCACGCTCTTCTGCACCCACCCCAGGATAAGCACCAGGCGTGTCGATAAAGGTCACCACCGGCAAGTGGAACCGTTCAGCCATTTGTAGCAGGCGCAATGCCTTGCGATACCCTTCCGGACGCGGCATCCCGAAGTTACGCCGGATCTTTTGTTGCGTATTGCGGCCCTTCTGATGCCCGATCAACATCACCGGCTTGCCGGCCAGTCGCCCGATACCGGCGACAATCGATGGATCGTCGGCAAAACTGCGATCTCCATGCAACTCCTGAAAATCATCGACAACCTGCTCAATATAATCTAACGTATACGGGCGTAACGGGTGCCGCGCTAACTGAGCAGTCTGCCAGGACGTCAGACGACCGAAAATCGAACTGGTCAGGGCTTCACTTTTAGCCTCCAGACGTGCAATTTCATCCTGAATATCAATCGGGTTGTCATTACCCATCATGCGCAATTCTTCAATCTTTGCCTGCATTTCGGCAATCGGTTGTTCAAACTCAAGAAAATCAAGATTCATAGCAACGCTCAGATGATAATACTGGCTAAACTGGCAACTGCTGTACTGTCACCACTCGGCAGCAGCCTGTTACTCGGACTTATCGGGTTAATACTGGGGCTGGCCGGACGCCGCCAACTGGCTTGGTTGTGCGGCGCGCTGGGCATCGTCTGGCTGTGGTTCTGGTCTGTCCCGGCAGCTGGTTTCTGGCTGGCAGGTCAGATCAGCGCCCCTTTCCCGCCACAAGCCCCGCAACAACTACCCCACACCGAAGCCATTGTCATACTGGGTGGTGGCATCATCCCGCCAGACAACAACCATCTGCAACCGGACCTGAATAAGGCTGCGGATCGAATCTGGTATGGCGCCCAGTTATATCACGCAGGCAAGGCACCGCTGATTATATTATCTGGCGGTCACAATCCACAACTGCATACCATATCAGCCGCCGCAGCGATGCAGCAACTCCTGCGGGATCTGGGGGTTCCGGAAGCGGCTATTTTACTGGAAGAACGCAGCCGAAACACGCAACAAAATGCACAGTTCAGTGCAGCATTGTTACAACAACGCGACATACAAACTGTCTTGCTGGTAACTTCAGTGTCCCACATGGCCCGCTCACTGGCACACTTCCAGCAGGCCGGTCTGAAGCCTATACCAGCCGCTACCGACTACAAACTACCCTATAAAGGTGGCTGGCGACACTGGATACCTGACACAGACGACCTGGATGACAATGCTAAAATGCTCAAAGAGCTGATCGGCCAATGGATTGGCCCCGATATCCAGTGGCACGCACAACCCGAATCATAACCGCCTGATATTCTTGCTGATGCTTATGGGCAGCTCTAAAAACGTGACGAGCGCAGCAAAGACGAGGCGAAAAAGCGCAGTGTACAAAGCGTACATGAGCATTTTTTAACGAAGTATTTGCAAGCGGAATAGTTTTTAGAGGTGCCCTTATGTCGCAGATTAACTTATTAGATAGTACCCAGCCCGATTTTCAGCAACAACTGGATCAATTGCTGGCCTGGGAAGCGGTTGCAGATACTGAGCTGCAAACCACCGTCGATACCATCATCCAGACAGTACGCACACAGGGTGACGTTGCGCTGCTGGACTATACCAGCCGTTTCGACGGCTGGACACCAGCCACACCGCAAGCACTGATCTTACCCGCAGAACGCCTGCACCAGGCCTGGGAAACCATCAGCACAGCACAACGTACTGCACTGCAACAGGCTGCCGCGCGCATCCAGGCGTATGCCGAACGACAAAAACTGGAGAGCTGGCAAGAAACAGAAGCAGACGGCACCTTGCTCGGGCAACAAATCACACCGCTGGATCGGGTTGGCCTGTATGTGCCAGGCGGCAAGGCCGCTTATCCATCTTCCGTACTGATGAACGCCCTGCCGGCAAAGGTCGCCGGTGTTCCGGAACTGATCATGGTAGTCCCGACCCCGCAGGGAGAAACCAACCCGCTGGTACTGGCAGCGGCACATTTGTGTGGCGTCACGCAAGCCATCGCCATTGGCGGTGCCCAGGCCATCTCTGCCCTGGCGTATGGTACCGACACAGTCCCGGCAGTGGATAAAATCGTCGGACCTGGTAACAGCTATGTCGCAGCAGCAAAGCGAGCTGTGTTCGGCCAGGTCGGTATTGATATGATCGCCGGGCCTTCCGAAATCCTGGTGATCTGTGATGGCCAGACCAACCCGGATTGGGTGGCGATGGATCTGTTCTCACAGGCCGAACACGATGAAGCGGCGCAAGCTATCCTGCTATGCCCGGATGCTGACTTTATCTGCCGGGTGCAGGATAGTATCAAACGACTCTTACCGACCCTGCAACGCCAAACGATCGCTGCGACTGCGCTGCGCCAGCGAGGGGCACTGATTCAGTGCCGTGATCTGGCTGAGGCAGCAACCATCGCCAACCGGATCGCACCGGAGCATCTGGAGCTATCGGTTGCCGATCCGACCGACTATGTGCAACAAATCCGCCACGCCGGGGCCATCTTCATGGGCCGCTACACCAGCGAACCACTGGGGGACTATTGCGCCGGGCCGAACCATGTCCTGCCGACCTCCGGCACAGCCCGTTTCAGCTCACCACTCGGCGTCTACGACTTCCAGAAACGCACCAGCCTGATCATGGCCTCACCTGCCGGAGCCCGGCACCTGGGCCAGACTGCCTCGGTACTGGCACGTGGCGAAGGGCTGGAGGCCCATGCCCGCGCCGCTGAATACCGACTGGACGCCTGAAGATGGCCGCAAGCGACTGGATTCGACCCGAAATACAGGCACTACACGCGTATGCCATACCGGATGCACGTGGCCTGATCAAACTGGATGCCATGGAAAACCCATACCCTTGGCCAGAGCAACTGAAGACTGCCTGGGCCGACGTATTGCAACAAGTCGCACTAAACCGCTATCCGGATCCACAAGCCACCGACATGGCAGCTGCGGTACGCGCCACCTTTGCAATACCTGCGGACCAGTCACTCCTGTTCGGTAATGGCTCTGACGAAATCATTCAGATCATAGCCCAGGCTCTGGCCAGACCGGGACACAGCCTGCTGACCGTCGAGCCTGGCTTTGTCATGTACCGCATGATTGCGCTCAGTTGTGGCCTGGAATATGTCGGGGTACCACTACGCCCGGACAACTTTGCACTGGACCGGGCCGCCTTACTGGCAGCCATCAAACAACACCAACCTGCCGTCATCTTTCTGGCCTGCCCGAACAACCCGACCGGCAACCTGTTTGCTGCCGACGATATCGCCGCAGTCTTAGCAGCCGCCCCCGGACTGGTAGTGATCGACGAGGCCTATGCTCCCTTCACCACAACCAGCTACCTGCCACAACTAGGCCAACACGACAACCTGGTGGTGATGCGTACCGTCTCCAAGATGGGGCTGGCCGGCCTGCGTCTCGGCTTTCTTGCCGGGCCCAGCGACTGGCTGCATGAATTCGACAAGGTACGACTACCCTACAACATCAACAGCCTGACACAGGCCAGTGCGATATTTGCGCTGCAACACCACGATATATTTACCGCACAGGCAGCACAGATCTGTGCCGAACGCACCCGCCTCACCCAGGCACTGACTACCTTACCCGGTGTCACCGTCTATCCCTCAGCAACAAACTTCATACTGTTACGCACCCCACCACAACAGGCTGAAACCTGGTTCCAGGGCCTGCGCCACCAAGGCATCCTGATCAAATCACTGCATCAGGCGCACCCGGCATTGCGGGACTGTCTGCGGATCACCATCGGCACCCCGGAAGAAAACACCGCGCTCCTGCGTGTTCTGCAAACACAGAGCTGATGGCTGGTAACATACCGCAACCATTCATCGATGATCTGCTGCACCGGGTCGATATTGTCGAACTGATCCAGGGCCGGGTACCACTGAAAAAAGCCGGACACGAATACCAGGCCTGCTGCCCGTTTCATACCGAAAAAACGCCCTCCTTCACCGTCAGCCCGAAAAAACAGTTCTACCATTGTTTTGGATGCGGCGCACATGGTAGCGCGATCGGCTTTCTGATGGCATACGACCGGCTCAGCTTTCCGGAGGCAATCGAAGAACTGGCGGCACAACAAGGCCTGGACATTCCGCGTGAGGCACAATTCGCCGCCGGGCCAGATCGGCAACCACTGTATGACCTGCTGGAGCAGGTTGCTGCCCACTATGCCCAGCAACTGCGTACCCATGCAGCAGCCCCGCGTGCAGTGGAATATTTGCAACAACGTGGCCTGACCGGCACCATCGCTGCTCGCTACCAACTCGGGTTTGCGCCGCCCGGCTGGGATCATTTGATCCGGGAATTCGGGTCAGAGAACAAAAATCTATTACACGAAGCCGGGCTGATTAACCAGACCGACGGCAAAACCTATGACCGATTACGCGACCGGATCGTATTTCCAATCCGGGACGGACGTGGACGCGTGATCGGATTTGGCGGGCGTCTGATCGGAGAAGGCAAACCGAAATACCTGAACTCACCCGAAACCCCGGTGTTTCACAAAGGCCAGCAGGTATATGGCCTGTACGAAGTCCGCCAGACCCACCGACAGCCAGAACACCTGGTGGTAGTCGAAGGCTATCTGGACGTGATCGCCCTAGCACAATACGGCATCGACCATGCCGTCGCGACCCTGGGCACCGCAACCACCAGCCAGCATCTGCAAAAACTATATCGTACCAGCCCGAAGATCACCTTTTGTTTTGATGGTGACCGGGCCGGACGTGAGGCCGCCTGGAAGGCACTGCAAACCACCCTGCCACTGATGCAGTCCGGGCGCCAGGCACGCTTCCTGTTTCTGCCAGACGGCGAAGACCCGGATAGCCTGGTGCGCGGCACAGGTGCTGCTGGCTGGGAAGCACAACTGGCACAGGCACAACCCCTATCAACCTACCTGTTCAACCACCTGGAAGCCGACCTGGATCTGAACAGCCTGGACGATCTGGCGCAACTGGCCGAGCGGGCCAGACCGCTACTCAGCCAGCTACCAACCGGCACCTACCGCAACATGCTGCAACAGGCACTGGAACAACGAGTCGGCATCAAAACACAACTGGCAACACCCACACCAGAACACACCCAGCGACCGGTACGCCGCAGACGCCGTGCCAACACCCGCACCATGCCACCGATGCGCCGGGCAGTCGCCCTGACCCTGCAATACCCGCAGGCAGCACAACAAACCCTACCGGAGGGTTGGGAACAACTACAAGCTGCTGGTATCGACACACTGCGGCAACTGATCAACCAGGCCAGCACCAACCCGGAGATGACCAGTGCACAACTGGTTGAACAAACAGAAGACCCGACACTGCGAGACTATCTGGCACAACTTGCGGTAATCGAACTGGCAGTCGAGGATGATGCTGCGGAGCAGCTCCAGGGCATCCTGCGCCAGATGCTGACAACCGAACGCCGCCAGGCACACGCCGATTTATTACAGATACCACCAGGTCAGATGACCGCCGATCAGAAGGCCGCCTTACGCACCCTGTATGGGCAATGATGAGGTCACGCTTTGTTTTTCTATTCAGGGCTGTGCCCAATTCTCCAGTCGGAAATCATCCCGCAACAGCTGAATCGTTGCAAAGATATGATCATTACTCACCAGAATCATGCCTTCCGTAATCGCCGTACTGGCAAGCATAAAATCAATATCATGCCGTTTTACAGCTCTTGTCGTGATACCGGTTTGTGACTGATACTGATTTTTCAGTTCGCCAAATACATCAGCACCTGGTAGAGAAAGAGGTGCAATGGAAAACATAGCCTTAATGGTATCCATAAAACCGGCAAAACGAGCCCTCGTCGCTGCTGACTGACTACAAAAATATCCGTGTTTCAATTCATAAAAAGAGAGGATTGAGGCAAAAAAATGGTCATCATGACCCATATTTTTCAAGCGGGAAGACACACATTGAAAATATGGAGAATCTTGTTCAGACAGATAAGAAATGATATTCGTATCCAGAAGATAATTCATGCAGCAGGGTCAATATCAAGAGGGTTGCGCAGCTCAAAACCATCACGAAAATTACGCACATACTCCCGAAGCTCATCACCAGCCCCATTACCTAAAAAGTCTGATTCTCCCAGCACCCGCGCTATTTTTGCTCCCTGACTTTCCTGTTTGCCGACATCAGCAAGCAACGGCTGGGGCATCTCTGCTGCGAGTCCATGTGTTTTTGCCTGACCTTGATTCTGCTCCGATTGGCCCAAGAACCTCAAACGTTCACCGCCCATCGCCTGATATTGGTGTAATGGCAACATCACCACGACGGACTCACCTCGACTGGTGATTGCAACCGGCTCAGCTTGCGCCTGGCGGAGAATAGCTCCTGGTCGTTGATTAAGTTCAGTAGAAGATACTTGTTTGAGCGTCATGACTGAGATATCACTATAGCGGCCTGCACAATACACCCACCCGGCTATAGGGCACCTCTAAAAACGTCGCGGGCGAAGCAAAGGTGAGGCGAAAAAGCGCCGTGTACAAGGCCGTACATGAGCATTTTTAACAAAGTTATTGTAAGCGTAGTAGTTTTTAGAGGCGCTCTACAGTTGTTCCCAATAGTCATCCGGCATATCAGCACACAGCTTGAGGGTGCCGGTACTGCCACAGAATTCGGCATCATCCACACAGACTGCGCGGCCGCCGCCATACGCCTCCAGGCTTTTTTCAATCGCCTTATCAATACCCTGCAAACGGGAACCACCACCGGCGATAATGATATTGTGGCGCAAGGCCTCCTGGAAGTCAGGGTCGAAGCTGCCTACCAGGGTCTGAATCGCCCGGCTGATCGGCTGCGCCAATTGCAGACAACTGTGTTGTAAGGCTTCTGCCAGATCATATTCACTCGGAATACCCTGCCGGGTCAGTTGTACTGTTACCGGTTCAGCTGTATCGCTGATATAGCCATATTTTTCCTTAATCGTTCTGACAATTCTGGCAGATAACTGCACATCCGGATATTGCTGCAGAATGGCATCATGCAGAATCTGATCCAGGTAATTGCCGGCCTCAGTCAGGGTGATCTGATCATCTTCTTCCGCAAAGGCACCATGCATCCGGCACAGATCAGTAGTGCCGGCACCAATATCAACAATCAGACACTCATCGAACCGATCCAGGGCATACGCAACCGCAAACGCCTCGCTGACAATCAGCAGCTTATCGACCAATGGCCGGGCGATCTGCACAATCACCTTTTTACTACGCAAACTAGCCTGCGCCGGAACACCGATCGCGGCATATACCTGATCATCCGGCTGCCGCCCGGGCAACACCTGTTCCAACAGATGCTGCAATACCAGACGGGTAGCCTCCATCGCTGAGTCATCTTCACACACGACACCGTCGGCCAGCGGCCAGACCATATTCAGTGCCAGACGATTCGCGACTGCTTCCTCACCCAGCAGATAATCGCGACCAAACCGCTTGCGCGCAATCACATCTTTACAATAACCCACGCAGGTCGCGGTGGTAAATCGCTGCCCGGTTGAGGTGGTGATGGTTGATCGGCTGGTACCCAGGTCAATACCAACCTGAAATGTTACTGGCATAATATTCTCCGCCTCAGAAATTTATATTGTGAGGCACTTCTGAAAACGTCGTAAGCAAACAATTTTCAGAGGTGTTCTATGTCTTGTTGTAGCTTCAGATTACTGTTCAGCAAATCCTGCAGAAACGCACCCTTGGTATCCTTCGCCGCCGGTATCTGCTGAATCACCGTCTGCTCCTGACTGACCGTGGTTGCCTGGATCACAGGTGGTGCTGCCTGCCGGCGCAGTGCCACCAGGTGCTCTTCCAACGTCTGCTGATGCTGCTGCAACTGCTCAATCTGCTGCGCCTGTCGTTTATTCAACAGACTCAACCGCTGATGCACCAGCATCAGCAGCGCACCACTGGTTAACCAGGAACCGGCCGCAGCAACTAGCAATCCCTTTGAAATAATGACCGAAGGCAGCATATGATTCTCCCACAAGATTCAGGCCAGCCGGCATTGTAACGTATCCGCCCCGCATGACCATACCACATCGTACCACGCAATACCCGAAACGCCGCTTTAACTGGCTACTGCAACACCTGCAAGATGCGATCAGCACCCTGGGTAAGCTATGCCGCGCACCACTCAGCAGCCTGCTGACAGCCACCGTGATCGGCATTGCCCTGGCATTGCCCGGTGGCTTTTATCTGATCATCAGCCCGATTCAGCAACACAGCCAGCACTGGACTGACAGTGCCTCGACCATCTCGGTCTATCTGGCACACCACCTGAGCGAGTCTGACATCAACCAGGTGCACGCACGTATCCGCCAGGAACCCGGCATCGCAGAAACCCGCCTGATCGACCAACACCAGGCGATGGCCGAATTTCGCACCCATTCCGGCTTCGGCACCGCGTTGGATCTGCTGGAGCACAACCCACTACCAGCAGTAATCCTGGTACAGCCGGCCCTCAGTCAGCAACGGATTGACCGAACCGAACGCCTCGCCGAACGTCTGCACGCCTGGCCAGAAATCGACACAGCCCAGGTCGACCTGCAATGGCTGCACCGCTTTGCCGCAATCACCCACATCGCGACCCGTGGCATTATCCTGCTGGCGGCCCTGCTCAGCCTCGCAGTCCTGCTGGTCATCGGCAATACGATCCGGCTGCACATCCACAACCAGCAGGATGAGATCGCGATTATGCAACTGGTCGGCGGCACCCAGGCATTTATCCGCCGCCCCTACCTGTACGAAGGCATCTGGTACGGCCTGTCCGGTGCCCTGGTCGCGTATGGCCTGCTGTACAGCGCGATCACCCTGTTGCAAGAGCCACTACAACAACTCGGCAGCCTGTACCAGACTCACCTGGCCCTGCACCTGAACGACCCGGCCCTCGGCCTGCTGCTCGGCTGCGGCAGCCCGCTACTTGGCCTGCTCGGCGCCTGGCTGTCAGTACGCCAGCACCTGAGCCTGACACCGCAATAAACAATAGATACTTCAAACTGCATGTGCGAAACAGTGTCAGCGTTACCCGGCAGGCTCTCCGAGGGTCGCCATAAACCCATCCGTGGGGGCTCGACTGCGGCCATCCATGACCGCAGACGCCCTCGGAGAGCCATGCCGGATAACGCCATTGAGTAAAGTGGTGCAACCACTATCCGTGGCTACTTGCAGCAGGTAATAATGGGCTTGGCAGCCCATTATCCTCGACAAACCATGCCTTGTTGACCTGTTCCAGGTCAGGTCAGCGTGGGCAGTGTCTTGCCACCACTTGCTGGCAGCGCACCGCCCAGTCTGAATTAAACACGGTCAGATAATCCTGACCCGTGCGCTGCCGAAATCGCGCCCAGGCGATCTCTGTCGCCTGGCTAACCCAGATCACGCGCTGCCGCTGATTCTCCTTGGTACCAGCCAGCGGCCCGCCAAATAAGCAATTCGCGGTGTAGCTGATAAACCCTTCCGTCGTGAAGGTGTCGCACCAGGCCTGTTCCAGGCTGTCTGCGTGGGCCGCCGTTGCCAGACTCAGCAGCCCGGCCAGCAGCGGGGCTTTAATCTCTCAGGGTCTGATTCCCCGTAGCTTGCTGTGGGGATCTTTATTTAATGATGGTATCTTCATAATCCTGATAGTTCTCTAACTGAACTTGTTTGTGGAACAACATTTCTTCATATAACGCTGGGTTGCGGGCAAAGAAATCAGTTTATCGGCCAGCACCGAAATCAATATCAGGAGACTTGACTCTAATCTCAAGCCCATATCGGGAACCGATATAATCCGACAAACATGCCTGCATTTCTGTCAGTTGCGCG
>JAHDCB010000019.1 GCA_020630035.1 Gammaproteobacteria bacterium | reverse complement strand
TGCGGCGGCACAATCCTGCTGACACGATTCATGGTATAAATGTATTGAGCCATAATAATTCAGGAACGGGTATCAGCAGATTGTGGGCGAAAGGCATCCACCCGCGCTGGCGGGAGATTCCGCCAGATGACTCGACTGGCGATGCACGACATCGCAATCGCATCAAAACGTGATGGGCGCAGATCATAAGTAAAGCGGATGAACAATCCGGACGGCGACAGATGAGTCTGAACCTGGTGCAGAATCGCCTGTACACTCAGCGGTGGCAGGGATCTTAATGGCAGGCCGGACACTACTGCCTGTAATTCATGCTGGCGGGTTCCCAGCAGATCACCAAGATGGCAGGCATCACCAGTGATCACTTCAATATTGGGAAAACGGTGGCGCAGATGGGTTGCCAGCCTGGGAGACTGCTCAATCGCAATCAACCGCTCGGGTGGCAGCCCTGTATTTAACAATGCAGCTGTGACGGTACCAGTACCGGCACCTAATTCAACGACATAACCTGTCTCGCTGGCAACATATCTCAACTGTTGCGCCATCACACGGGCGAGGGTACGGGAGCTGGGGCAGATCGCCCCGATGGTGGCTGGATTACGGATCAACTCACCGGTGAAAGCAAACCGGGATGGTGGCTGAGCCATCGCCCGGCGGCCGAAACGCCGCAGACGTAATAACAAATGGCGGGATTGACGTTGCAGGTAGGCAGGTTTGTGAGATAACAAACCATCAAAAATGCGGGACTCTCTGATCGTCCTGATGACCGATGTGCTACGCTTCTGCATCACATATGGGGGCCTCTAAAAGCGGAGCAGTTTTCAGCGGTGCCTCATAGTATGATTCTACGATGCAGTGCCACGCTGGGTAACAACCGCATCAATTAAACCATACGCCCGGGCTTGTTCCGCATTCATGAAGTTATCCCGGTCGGTATCATCACTGATAATTTCCAGATCCTGACCTGTATGCTGTGCCAGAATCGCATTCAAGCGCTCCCGCACAGACAGAATTTCGCGTGCATGAATTTCAATATCAGTCGCCTGACCCTGAAAACCACCCAGCGGCTGGTGAATCATCACCCGCGCGTTCGGCAGAGCATAACGCTTTTTATCAGCACCAGCGGCCAGTAGCACAGCACCCATGCTGGCAGCCTGGCCAATACAAGTGGTGCTGATTGCAGGTTTGATAAACTGCATCGTGTCATATATGGCTAACCCGGCAGTAACCGAACCACCCGGTGAATTGATATACAGGCTGATATCCTTATCCGGGTTTTCCGATTCCAGAAATAATAGCTGGGCGACAATCAGGTTTGCCATGTGATCCTCTACCGGACCAACACAAAATACCACACGCTCCTTAAGTAACCGCGAATAAATATCAAAGGCACGCTCACCTCGCCCGCTCTGCTCGACAACCATCGGCACCAGGCCAAGGTTTTGTGGTGCCAAGGATTGTGCTGATTCAAACATTATCAGTAGCCTGATCAGCAGCAGAGGCGGCAACAGCCACGTCTTTTGGCGGTGTAACCTGTTCAGCCGACACAGCCTTCAGTTCAGTAAACGACAATACCTCTGTCTCCACATCAACCTGAGCAAATATCCAGTCGACAACCTTATCCTCAATCACCTGATCACGTAACTGCTCGCGCATCTGAGGATCACGTAAAAACGTATTGGCCATTTCTTCGGGCGTTTCATACTGCTGTGTATTCAACTCAGCTCGGACTCGTAGCTCATCCTCACCCACCTGAATGTCCTGATCCTGCACCCATTGCGACAACAACAAACCCAAATAGACCTGGCGCCGCGCCTGTGGCTCAAAGGATTCCAACGACAGGCTAGTGAACTGACTACGCTGCTCAGCAGGTATTTTCCATTGATCCAACCATTGCTCGCGCAGCACACCAGACTGCTGCGTAACCAGCACCTGCGGCAACGCCAGCGGGTTTACCTGCAGCCATAAATTAAACGCTTCCGTTCTACGCAATTCCTGCAATTTGTTGGTCAGCTCAATATTAAGGTTATCTGTCACCTCTTGCCGGAAGGCGTCTTCTGTACCCGCCTTCACACCGATAGACTGGATAAAATCTTCATTCAGTTCCGGTAATTCCGGCTCCGTCACCTTCAACACCTTGACGATATAGTTCACGAGCCGGCTATCCTGATCGCCATCAGCCTGGTGATCAGCGCTGATTTTGCGCTCTTCATCAGCAACTGCACCGATTAAGCCATCCTGTACTGCCTGCGGCAGGTCACGATCAGAACCCAACCTGACCGGGCGATTTTCACCGGAACCCTGGGCTATCGGATCACCCTCAGCCACGTCGGTAGAAAAATCAATGTAGAGTGTGTCACCTGACTGAGCAGGGCGATCCACGAGTTTTTCATTGGCACGCTGCTCACGAATGCTCTGAATAGTGTCATCAACATCCGTCGCTGTAATCTCACACTGTCGTTCTGTCAGCGAGTGGCCACCGAACTCATGCAACACGATCTCCGGAAAAACTTCCAGAGTAGCGGTATAACTCAGGCCTCCTGCTTCTGCAGCCTCACGCTTTTCCAAATTCGACGGAGGCCCTGCCGGCTTCAATGCTTCCTGCTCAATGGCTTCTTTATAGCTGGATTCAATCAGGTCACGACTAACCTCTTCCAGTACAGACTGATGAAAACGTTGCCGGATAATCCGCATGGGCACCTTACCCGCACGGAAACCAGGCAATCTGATTTTTGGCGCGAGATCATCAAGCTTAGCATCAACGGCTTCAGTAACAGGCTCTGCCGGAAGATCGATTAACAATCGGCGCTCCAGACCTTCGCCAGACTCTACAGAAACACGCATCGTACACTCCGGAAGAATAAGAAAAGCCTCACCAGATCAGACTGATGAGGCAGAAATATGGTGCGAAAGGAGAGACTCGAACTCTCACGGGTTACCCCACTGGAACCTAAATCCAGCGCGTCTACCAATTCCGCCACTTTCGCCAGGTTTGCAACGGTAGCACCGAAAAATCAGATCTTCATCACCTGCAAATTAAGGTACCCTGTCAAGTTCCTGAAACAGCACAACAGCAACGATGCAAAAAAGGTGGACATCAGGAATGCAGGAAACACACTTCGGGCTACACCGTCAGATATTGTACAATACCAAGTCAATTTTGCACGTCATTCATGACTTTCAACTACCACAAGCCCATCAGTTTAGTGTTAAAATGGTCATTAAATCGGGCAGTTTCTGAAATGCCTGGAGTGAGAAAGTGCTTTTCAGTACGCCTGCACTAAAATCATCCTGCGCGAGCTGCATCTTGGCTTGCGAGGACTTTTCAGCGCAACGTTTCGCGTACAAGTAAGTCCAGATATCGGTTTTAACGAAACCTTAATGAACAGGAGGCTAAGCCTATGGTCAGAAAAATATTATTGTTAAGTGCATCTGCCGCTTTTTTTATCAGCCAACCCACTGCTGCTGTCTGCCTGGGTGACCTGGAAATGCATGGCAGTGGCATTACCGGCTTAGCTAGCCAATCCGCTGCAGACGGATCCGGAGATGCTGCTAACAAAACTTATGTAGACAACTACGTTGCCAGGCTTGACGCAGACCGTCGTAACGGCACGATGATGAGCACAGAATCTACCAGCGGTGTATGGTTTGATGCACAGGATTTCTGTAACGAGCTGGTGTCTCCTGCCATTCTGCCAGACGGAACAGCAACCGGCACAGTATCCGAAGCAGAATATGATGACTGGCACCTGCCATCCAGAGTCGAATGGCTGGCCGCGTGTATGCACCATGGCAGCAAACTGAACTATGCAGAAAAATCCTGGACAGCTGGCGGGCTGTGTTCAGATGATGCCTACAGTAACGCATTCTGGACTGAGGAATTCCACCACACATCACCGTTAACTTGGGTAAAAGACCAACCCTGGGAGCAACTTGAAGTACAACTTGATAAGTATGACTTCCTCATCCTGGGTAAGGCGGAAACATTTGACCCGCAGACAGGCACATCTATGCGAGTTAGTGCCGACGAAGAGCGCAATATACGCTGCATCAGGTAGACATATCAGCGTCAGCCTATTCCGACAGCACTAATAGCTTCGGTAATACGGCTGACAGCATCAACCTGTAATCCATGGATGGGCTCTTTTGGTGCATTCGATTTGGGTATGACCGCCTGACGAAAGCCATGCCTGGCTGCCTCATGCAGCCGCTCCTGACCATTAGGGACCGGCCTGAGTTCACCTGCCAGGCCAACCTCACCAAAAATCACCAGGTCTCGAGATAAGGGGACATCCCGATAGCTGGACAAAACTGCCAGCAATACTGCCAGATCAGCTGCTGGCTCACTGACCCGCACGCCGCCGACAATATTCAGAAACACATCCTGGTCAAACATGCCTATACCGCCATGCTTATGCAGCACAGCCAATAGCATAGACAACCGGTTCTGATCTGAACCGAGGGTAATACGACAGGAACCACCCGCAGCGCTCTGATCAACCAGCGCCTGAATTTCAACCAGTAACGGGCGTGTTCCCTCACGCGTCACCAGCACTGTACTACCCGGAACAGGCTGCTCATGTGGCGATAAAAACAATGCCGACGGGTTACTGATCTCACGCAGGCCCTCGCCCGTCATCGCAAACACACCTAGCTCGTTCACTGCCCCAAAGCGATTCTTTATCGCTCTCACCAACCGTAACTGACTCCCCACCTCCCCTTCAAAGTACAGCACCGTATCGACCATGTGCTCTAACACACGCGGTCCGGCCAGCGCTCCCTCCTTCGTCACATGACCCACCAGAAACACGCTGGTATTGGTATGTTTTGCATACTGTACGAGACGTGCTGCCGACTCCCTGACCTGTGCAACAGAACCCGGTGCAGATTGTAATGTATCGGTAAAAAAGGTCTGGATCGAATCCATCACCAGCACCTTTGGCTGAGACTTTTGTACCTGCTCCAGGATATGCTCGACACAGGTTTCAGTCAGGAGATGCAATTTTTCGCGCGCCAGATTTAATCGCTGAGCACGCAAGCTGATCTGTTGTGCAGACTCTTCACCACTGACATACAGGGTAGACAAGTGCCCCGCCAGAGCCGCCAGGGCCTGCAACAATAAAGTGGATTTACCAATGCCCGGGTTGCCACCGATTAAGATCACAGAACCTGGCACCAACCCACCACCAAGCACCCGATCTAATTCAGTCAGACCAGTCGCCAGACGCTGAGTACTGGCAGCCTGCACATCAGCTAAATTACAAATACCGGATGACTGAGATACCCCGGCATAATGGGCATGACGCATGTGCTGCGCTGGCCGGGCCGCCGATTCAACCAACTGATTCCAGGCACTACATTCAGCACACTGGCCTGACCACTTGGCAAATTGCGCGCCACAAGCATCGCAACGGTAATGTTTTTTTTCAGATTTTGCCATAGGGGTACGACCCCAAAAGTTTATAGAAACAGGCTTGTTGAGATAATGCAGCTAATGCAGCAGCCACACCAGCATCCTGCTGATGCCCCAGCAAATCAACAAAAAAAAGATAGTCCCAACGACTTTGTCGGGATGGACGCGATTCAATCCGACTCATGCTGATCTGGTGTTCTACGAATGGCATCAGCAACTGATGCAACCCACCCGGTTGATTCTGAGTGGACAAAATCAGACTGGTTCGATCCTGACCGGAAGGTGCGACCTGTTGCTCACCCAGCACCACAAAACGAGTGCTGTTATCTGCTATATCAGCGATCGCGTGTGCCAGAGTCTGCAACTGATAATGAGACGCCGCCTCATGACCAGCAACCGCTGCCGCATGCGCCTGTTCAGCGGCCTGTCGCGCTGCCGCACCACTACTATCAACCGCCACACAGACAGCCTGCGGCAGATGCTGATTAAGCCAGTGGTGACATTGCGCCAATGCCTGCTGATGACCGTACACTGTCTGCACCTGCTCCAGCGACTGCACCTGACTCAACAATTGATGCTGAATAGGTAGCATCACCTCAGCACAAATCAGCAAGGACGTTTGTACCAGACAATCCAGTGTCTGACTGACTGCACCTTCTGTCGAGTTTTCAACCGGCACAACCCCGTAATCCACTTCCTGTACCTCAACCGCACGAAAGATTTCGGCAATCTGCGTATACGGCTGCAGCGTGACGGCATGCCCGAAATGCTGCCTTGCTGCCGCTTCGGTATAGGTACCAGTCGGCCCCAAAAAGGCCACTGTCAGCGGTTTCTCCAGTGCCAGGCAGGCCGACATCACCTCCCGAAACAGCCAGGCCACCGTATCTGAGTCAAGTGGCCCTGGATTCTGCTGTACTAAGTTACGCAGAACCTGCGCTTCACGTTCCGGGCGGTATAGCGGAACATCCGGATCAGCCGCCCGTTTCAACCCACCAATCTGTTGTGCACACGCTGCACGCTGATTCAGTAATGTTAAAAGCTGCTGATCAATCCGATCAATTTCGGAACGTGCCTGTATGAGGGGATCATCCATTATTATTCACCTGTCATTAGGGGTGGCCACCAGACGCTCACGCAGCCAATACTGGCGCATAGCGATCAATAGTAACAACAGCAACAACACACCCACCAGAACCAGTGGCCACAATACCGGCTGATTCCAGACCGCCTGCTGCGCTGCCCGCTGCGCCCCATCAATCCGCTTATATTTCAACGTGTTGTTTGCCATCAGATGCGGTAACGCATTCTGATACCAGGCATGATGCAAACTGAAGCCCTTCGGAAAAAAACCAAACAACCAGGGGTTCTCCGTACGCAGAATCGTGACCATCTGTTCAATCAGTTGTTGCCGCACAACATTATTCGGCAGATTCTTCATCTGCTCAAACAACCGATCAAACCCGGCATGAGCAAAATTGGCTGCATTCTCACCAGAATATTTCACCTTACCATTTGGACCATACAACAAAAATAAAAAGTTTTCGGGATCCGGGTAATCAGCATTCCAGCCCCAACTGAAGATTTGTGCCGTACCCTTACGCATTTTTTCCTGAAACCGATTATAGTCCGTGGCACGCACCACCAACTGAATACCAAGCTGTGCAAATTGTTGTGTGTACCACTGTAAAACCGCCTGACTGCCGGGCCCCGTCTGCGCCGTGTCATAATACAGAATCAATGGCCCACCCGTCGCCGGATCCCGCCCATCGGGATAACCCGCGGCAACGAGCAACTGCTGCGCCTCCGCAATGGAGCGGCGTTGTGCCCGACCTTGCTGCCAGACATGCGTCTGCGGATTGATCCCATCCTGACCGGACAGATAACCAAAGATACCAGGTGGTAACGGCCCTTGTGCAACTTCACCACGACCGTTCTGAAAAATCGCGACAAATGACTCCCAGTCCAGCGCGATTGCCAGCGCCTGACGCAAAAAACGTGCACGCTGCTGATCAGCCGGATCGTCCGGTTGCCCTCCGACCACCGGATCCAGCAGATTAAACCCGGTATAGAATAGCGACGTCTGCACTGCGGTACTGAGCTGAATACCACGCGCACGCATCGCTGAGGTTAACTGCGCCTCTCCATCAGCACCAAACTGCACCGCCTGATCAAAACTGTCTGAACTGATCCCGGCATTATCATAATACCCCTGCAAAAACTGATTCCAACGCGGAATCGCTTCTTTTTCCAGGCGATACACTGCCTGATCAATAAACGGCATCGGTTGACCTGCATCCACCAGCAGACCAGCTGCATGCTGCGCTGCGCTGCCATCAGTCGGGTAAGGCTCGCCGCGAAAATGCGGATTGCGACTCAGCACCATGCGCAGATTCGGATTATTCTCAGTCAACATAAAGGGCCCGGTACCGACCGGGTACCAGTTCAGATTGAGGTTTCTCGCAGCCATGCCCGGCTGGGCATAAAACCGCTCAACCTCCCACGGCATCGGTGCAAAAAAATTCATCGCCAGCCAGAACATAAACTGCGGATAACGCTGCCGGATACGGATACTGAAACGTCGCTCATCCAGCAGACGGACACCAGACAAAGACAACGGACGCAAATCAGTCCACAGATGTCCCGCCTGCTGATCAGCCGCCACCTGCGCATCTGCCAGGCGAGTAAATTCAGCAAAGCCAACAATATGCTCTGCCATCAGACTGGCCACTGGCGAGTGCAGCCGGGTCAGCGCCAGGCGTTTGATCTGATAGATATAATCATCCGCCCGCAATTCACGCGTGCCAGCCTGGGCAAAATCAGCTAAGGTATGGCGCTCTGCCAACGCAGTGGTAGTCAGCGGCCAGTAACGATAAGCACCGCTGGCCGTACGGGCAAATGCCGGATGGGGCTGATAACGGATACCCGGCTGCAAGGTAATCAGATACTCGGTAAATGCCACCTGCTCCGGATCGGCATCCTCCGGCAGAGGCTCGCCCTGCGCATCCAGATAGCGCACCTCCGGCATCTGACTGGCGGTCAGCGGCACCAACTCATACGGCCGTTGCAGATAATGATATTGCAGCGGCGGTTCGTAAATCTGCGAAATAAACGCCCATTCATTCGAGCTGTAAGAACGCGCCGGATCCAGATGCTTCGGGCGCTCACTGAACGAACTGAAAAACACCGCCTGCTCAGCAACACCTGCCGGGTACGGACTGTTCCACAGAGCACCGGAACAACCCAGCAACAGACTGCACAAACCAGCATAGCTGACGAATCGAAACATAGACATCATCTTAAGGCACTGTGAACAACAGTGCTCATCACTCCAGGGTTACATGACAACAGGAGACTATTATGGGCTTTCTTGCCAACAAACGCGTACTGATTACCGGCGTCGCCAGCAACCGATCAATTGCTTATGGCGTTGCCGCTGCCATGCACCGGGAAGGTGCAGAGCTGGCATTCACCTACCAGGGTGACAAGCTGAAGGATCGTGTCGCCGCCCTGGCACAAGAATTTAATTCCGACATCCTGATCCCGCTGGACGTCAGTGACGACGAACAAATTACGCAAGCGGTCACCGAACTCGGTCGCCACTGGGACGGACTGGATGCACTGGTACATTCAATCGCCTTCGTCCGCCGCGACCAACTGGAAGGCAGCTACGCAGACGCAGTCAACCGCGAAGGCTTCCGCGTGGCACATGATATCAGCTCATACAGCCTGGCCGCATTAGCTCAGGCCGCCCGTCCGATGATGCAAGGCCGTCAGGCCTCGATCATCACCATGTCGTATCTGGGCGCAGTACGCACGATACCGAATTATAACGTGATGGGGGTCGCCAAGGCGTCATTAGAAGCGAATATGCGCTACCTGGCAGACAGCCTGGGGCCAGAAGGCATTCGGGTAAATGCGATCTCAGCCGGCCCGATCCGCACCCTGGCAGCCTCTGGTATCTCCGGGTTCCGCGACCTGCTGGCCGAGGCCGAAAAGCGCACTCCGCTGCGCCGGAATGTCAGCATAGAACAAGTCGGAAATGCGGGTGCCTTCTTATGCTCCGACCTGGCCTCCGGCATCACTGGAGACGTGTTATACGTAGATGCCGGCTACCACATCCTGGGGGTCGTCTAGTCACCCGATGCAGACAGCCGACACCCTGATCCATGCCCGCTGGATCCTGCCGGTAGAACCGGGCAACACGCTACATCACCAGCACAGCCTGGCGATCCGTGACGGGCGCATCAGCGCCCTGCTGCCGAGTAGCGAGGCACGGGCACACTACCAGGCAGACCAGGTAGTCGAACTACCGCAGCATCTCCTGATGCCGGGCCTGGTGAATGCGCACACCCACAGCCCGATGAGCCTGCTGCGCGGCATTGCAGACGACCTGCCGCTGATGCCCTGGCTGCAAGAACACATCTGGCCCGCCGAGGCACGCTGGGTCAGTGCACAGTTTGTCGCAGATGGCACCCACCTGGCAATCGCCGAAATGATCTGCAGCGGCACCACCTGCTTCAGCGACATGTACTTCTATCCAGACACAACGGCACAGGTAGCAGCACAGATCGGCATGCGGGCCGTGGTCGGGCTGATCCTGCTGGACACATCGACCATCTGGGCCGAAGATGCTGCCGGCTACCTGGCACAGGCATGCAGAGTACACGCCGCACTGCATGACGAACCGCTGATCACCACCACACTGGCACCGCATGCACCCTATACCGTCAGCGATGCACTCCTACGCGATGCACAGGCACATGCCGCCCTGCCAACGCGGGTACACATGCACGTCCACGAAACTGCAGACGAAACACAACAAAGCCTGGCGCAACATGGTGTACGCCCGTTACAACGACTGCACCAACTGGGACTGCTGCACGACCAGATGATCGCAGTCCACATGACCCAATTGACCGGAGCAGAGATCGCACAACTCGCCACCACCGGAACACATGTCGTGCACTGCCCAGAATCGAACATGAAGCTGGCCGCCGGAGCCTGCCCGGTGCAACAACTACTGACAGCGGGAGTGAATGTCGCCCTGGGAACAGATAGTGCTGCCAGCAACAACGACCTGGATATGCTGGGCGAAATTCGCACCGCAGCCTTATTCGGCAAACATGTGGCACAAGATGCGCAGGCAGTCACTGCGGAACAAGTGGTGCAGATGGCCACCATCAACGGCGCCCGGGCACTCGGGCTGGCAGACCAGATCGGCAGCCTGCAACCAGGCAAGGCGGCCGACATAATCGCCATCGACCTGAGCCACCTGGCCACCCAGCCAGTCTACCACCCGCTGTCGCACTTGGTGTACAGCACCACCCGCGACCAGGTGAGTGACGTCTGGATCGCCGGACAACGCCAACTGGCGCAAGGACAACTCACCCGCGTAGATACCACCACCGTGCAGACCCAGGTCGCACAATGGCAGACCCGTATCGCCACCGCCGACACCTGCCACCATGCGTGATACTGCCGACCGCTTACTACCCACCGACTTCCCCCCCATCCACCGCGCCGCACTGCACACATTACAAGTCAACCTCGGCTACGTGTGCAACCAACAATGCCAACATTGTCACGTGAATGCCGGGCCGCATCGCACCGAACAAATGAGCCGCACCACCCTGGACGACGTATTGGCGTTTATCCGGCGTGCAAACATCCGCACCCTGGACCTGACCGGCGGTGCCCCGGAACTGCACCCGCAATTTCGCGAACTGGTACAGGCTGCTACGCAACAAGGCGTACAAGTACAAGACCGCTGCAACCTGACCGTCCTCACCCTGCCGGATCAGACCGACCTGGCTGCATTTCTGGCGGCACACCAGGTACAAGTGATCGCCTCCCTGCCCTGCTATCTGGAACAAAACGTCGACCAGCAACGCGGCAAGGGCGTATTCAACGACAGCCTGACCGGACTACGCCAGCTCAACCAACAGGGCTATGCCCAGCCAGACAGTGGCCTGCAACTGGACCTGGTGTACAACCCACAAGGGGCGCAACTACCCCCACCACAAGCCGCACTGGAGGCAGACTACCGCGCCCAACTAGCCAGCTACGATGTACAGTTTAATCATCTCCTGACCCTGACCAACATGCCCATCCAACGCTTTGGCAGCGTACTGGCGGCACATGGCGAATTTGATAACTACCTGACCCTGCTGAAGAAAGCATACCAGGCCGAAAACCTGCCCGCCGTGATGTGCCGCCACCTGCTCAGTGTCGACTGGCAAGGCTATGTGTACGATTGCGACTTCAACCAGATGATGAACATGCCGCTGCGCAACCAGACACAGCGCTTGCACCTGCGCGACCTGAATCCAGCAGACCTGCACCAGCGCCCGATTGCCGTGGCTGAACATTGTTACGGCTGCACCGCCGGACAAGGCAGCAGTTGTGGCGGCGCACTCTCGGCCAGCTAACGAAAACTGCGGCAACCTACCAGCGAGAACCAACCTGATGAGCCAAAAAATCGCCCTGGAACGTATCGCGGAAGCGAAACGAACTCGTGCAACAAGACTGGATTTGAGCGAACTCGACCTGAGCACCATACCGGCTGAATTAGGCAAGCTCACCAAATTACAGACCCTTGATCTAAATTTGAATGGCCTCAGCGACTTGGGCCCGTTGGCCAATCTGAACAAACTGACTCAGCTAGTACTACGTAACAACCAGATCAGCGACCTGAGACCGCTGGCCAATCTGGACAAACTGACTCATTTAAGCGTCAGTAACAACCAGATCAGCGACCTGAGACCGCTGACCAATCTGAATAAACTGAATCTGTTAGGCCTCGGTGGCAACCAGATCAACGATCTGAGACCGCTGGCAGGATTAACCCACCTGAAAGCGTTATGGTTATCCGATAACCCGATTCACAGCATTCGACCCTTACGCACCTTATTCGATCAGGGCAAACAAATCTCACTTGCTAGACTTGGTTTCGAGGGTGGTGTCTGTGTCAGAAACTGTCCGATTCAGGACCCACCGCTGGATATCCTGCGGCTGCAGGATAATCACGCAGCCATGCTACGCTTTTTTGCACTGACAGATGGTGGTGATACTCAGCCCATCCACGAAGCCAAACTGATCCTGGTCGGCGAGCCCGGAGCAGGCAAGACCACGCTGGCGCAAAAGCTGTTGGATCCGGACTATCCTGTACCACAAGACGAAGATTCGACCCTGGGGGTTACAGTACACGACAACTGGTCTTTCCCTCTATCCGACTCGGCAGACGCCAACTTCCGGGCACATATCTGGGATTTCGGCGGCCAGGAAATCCAGTATATGACTCACCAGTTCTTCCTCACGCCAAGTGCATTGTATGTGCTGGTCGCCGATGACCGGGCACAACTGACCCGATTCCCATACTGGTTCAAGATTATTCATCTGCTCGGCCAGGAATCTGGTTTTCCCAGCCCGGTGCTGGTAGTGCTGAATCAGAAAAATCAGTCCCGGGGTACTGATTTTGATCTCAACAGCTATCAAAAACTGTATCCCGACCTGCAGATTGAGCAACTGACTGTCAATTTTGCTGATTCTGACCCACATCGTCTGGAGCAGATAAAGCGCGCGATTCAGGCACATCTGCCCAAGCTACGCCATGTCGGTGATCAGCTGCCCCGTGCCTGGCTCGACACCCGGCTCGCACTGCAAGCTCGGGCAAACATTGATGACCACATCACATGGGCTGCATTTCAGCAAATCTGTGCCGATCATGGCGTTGTACATGAGCAGGACCAATTGCTGATCAGCCGTTATTTTCACCGGCTCGGCAACCTGCTACATTTCCAACAGGGTAACAATCTGGACGACCTTGTCGTCCTGAACCCGAAATGGGTGGTGGATGCAGTATATGCAGTGCTGAAGAGTGAACAGGTATTGAGTCAGTCAGGTCGGTTCAGCCGGGACGACCTGGCACAGATCTGGCAAGACGATTACGATCGTGTTGAGCAGAATCACCTGCGCAACCTGATGACGCAGGATCATTTTGAAATCTGCTATCCAGTGGGTGCTGATCAGTATATTGCGCCACAATTATTACCCAACATTCAGCCAGAATACGACTGGCCGGAACAAGATTGTCTGCGCTTCCGGTTTCGTTATGCCTTCATGCCAAAAGGCATCATCACCCGGCTGATTGTCCGTCTACATCGCCTGCTTGCCACCGAGCAGTCTGTCTGGCAGAAAGGGATGATTCTCACAGATCGGGGTTGTCAGGCACGAGTGCTGGAAGATGACAATAATCCGGATGGCCTGCGGGTGATTGATATCGCGGTCACAGGCAATCTGCGCGAACGCAAGTTTCTGCTACGCAAAATACACGATGAAGTAATGGACATTCACCGGCAATGGTTCAGTCAGGTCGACGTGGAACGGATGGTACCGTGTTGCTGCGCAGAATGTACTGGAGCTAGCCAGCCGTTTTTGTTTGAACTGTCCATACTGGAAAAATTTTTGAACAAACGGACTGACAACTCAATTCAATGCCACAATTCCACAGAACAGGTACCAGTCCTGGGATTATTAGAAGGCGTGTTTGATGAATTGCCACCCAACCTACAGAGAGCGGCACAAGGTACACCTGACGATGCCACACTGCCGCAGATCCGTATTGATAATCTCAATGTGGACAATAGCGTGCACAACACTCATACGCAGCACACCACACAAACACCAGCCACCATCTGGGACAAGGTGCTTAATACCAGTACCAATGTGGTAAAGTTTTTGCGGAACCTGGCCGGTTCACCCTGACCCGCTGCCGCCAGCCGATAATAGTCCATCAGGGTTCTGAGCAATATCAGACCGCCTGCATCCTGGGTTACCCTGCGTAACAAATCAGCTGCCAAGGCCGGTAACACCAATACATCGCTATAGTACCTGGGTGTTGGCAAATCAACTCTGGCATTAGCCGATTAACCGCTGCGAAAGCTGATAGCTATGTATGACTGATACCCAAAGGTCAGCGTGTCATCAGAGCAGCTTTATATAGAAATACCGAGATACTTTCATGCCGCCTGTGGAAGACACCATGTGGGGAATGACCCCAAACAAAGCCATGGCAAAGCAACTTGCCGTCAGAGATGTCCCTTCACTGGTTTGTAATGCGGTAAACCTTGAAGGAGTCGCTATGACTCTGCCAGAAGTTCAAACTATTCTTGATAATATCACTGTTGGCGGTCATAAGATTTGCGACCAGAATATGGTCCTCAACCAGGCTGATACCTGGAGACATCTGTTTTCACTCATCAATAATGGAAAATTTGCGTTTTCAAAAGCTGTAGCTCTTGAGCTGCACTCTATTGCAGGCAAGGAAGAGGCTTTAGGCTGGGGGGCATTTCGCACAGGTAACGTAACCATCAGCGGTTCAGACTATGAGCCACCATCTCCTGAACAGTTAGATAAAGAATGGCGGAAAACAGAAGCTGAGGTCAGTGTCAGTAACGACGTTTATGATAGAGCTATAACAGCTTTTCTGAAAATGGCGAGGGCGCAATTTTTCTGGGATGTCAATAAACGTATGGGCCGATTCATGATGAATGGAATACTTATCTCACAAGGGTTCCCCATCATTAACGTACCGGCGAAAAGACAGCAAGAGTTTAACCAGTTAATGCTGGAATTTTATTCAGCAGATGATACCAGTGAAATGAACAAGTTTTTGAGATCCTGCCTCAATGAGAAAATCATCGAAAACTTCAAATAAACGCGGCTAACAAATGACCTCATCCAACCACCTTTTGAAATTTAAGCACTAGTCCTTTTTATGAAGCCCTGAGTGGTAAAGCTGGATTTTAGATATAGGTGAACAGCATATACAGCTTCTCTGATTACTTCAAAGCTGCAAGGCAATATGAGTAGATTACTATGAAAACATATACTATCGGATTTACACAAAAAGGAGCTGACAGATTCTTTACACTTATTAAGAATAATAATATATCAAGGATTATCGATGTAAGATTAAAAAATATATCTCAGCTTGCCGGATTCGCTAAACGAGATGATTTGAAATACTTTCTATCAGAATTATGTGATGCAGAGTACATCCACTTGGAAGAGTTAGCCCCTACAAAAGATATTCTCAGCGATTACAAGAAAAAAATAATTACCTGGGAAGCATACAGAGATAAGTTTAACAACCTGATAGCTAAGAGAAATATTGAACGTTCTGTAGACAAATCGCTACTGGATAACGGTTGTCTTTTATGTAGCGAGCATCAGCCTCATCATTGTCATAGAAAGCTGGTGGCAGATTATCTGAATGAACATTGGGATACAGATATTGAAGTGGTGCATTTAATATGAACATACAACAGATACCAACAGTACTCATCGCGTATCCAAAAGCATTTTCTTACTATAGTTTGATGAGTTGCCACCCAGATTGCAGCGAGCGGTTCAAGGTACACTTGATGATGCCGTACCAGCGCAAATTCATATCAACATTGACAACACCAATACGCAGCACACCACACAAACACCAGCGACACCACCAACCCTGACAGGCCAGATGGTTAGTACCGGGCTCAAAGCCGTAGATAAGGTTGTAGATAAGCTGATCAGCTCAATCTGAGCCGGCTGCTGCCAGGAAGCTACTGCTCAGCCAGTAATCGTTGCATATCCGCCGGCGACAGGCCTGTCATCCGCTGCACAAAATCCGGCTCCGTACCAGCATGCAGTAGATTGGCGGCAATCACGTGCGCCCGTTCTGCCTCTCCAGCCTGGCGACCTTGTTGCATACCTTGTTGCATACCTTGTTGCATACCCTGCTGTATGCCTTCCTGCATACCTTGTGCCACCAGAGCTTCTCCAATCAGCATAATCTGCTCCTGTTGAGGGGTTTCCAGCAATTCCCGCTGATATAAAAACCCCAATAAAAATAAGGCCTGTCAGGG
>JAHDCB010000186.1 GCA_020630035.1 Gammaproteobacteria bacterium | reverse complement strand
TTCGGAAAATAATCTTCACAATCACCCGTACGGCGAACATCCCAGGTGGCACAGTGTAATGAGCCACCATACTCAAACACATGCCGGAAGGGTATCGGACAAACTTCAAATCCATGCTTATCCAGCAAGTCTTGCAACGATTTTTCCTGTGCTTCGCACACCACTTTTGTCGGTGAGATACTGAACACATTCATCGATAACCATTTCGATGACTGGCAGAAGATCGGCATCTGATCATTCGTTGAGGTTGGTTCCGGTGCCGTAATAAATTCCCAGCCATTATCCAGAAACAGCCTTTCTTCACCTGCACGCAGCGGTCGATCCGGGTTAGTCAGAATCAGACCAGGACGTAACGGCACAAAGGTGCAGTCAATATGTGACGGAAAAAAGTCCAGCGGGAAGTGCACCGGATGGACCCGGAACCCACGCGGTTCCAGATGCCGCTTCAGCCAGTGAATACCTGCCCGATTGGTCGTCATTGACTCCTGGACAATAATATCGCGTCCGAACCGACTGCAATCCGCCGCATCAAAGATCACCTCATTCTGGGTGACACAAAACTCAGATTCGTGCATCCGCGCATGACGTTCAGCTAACGGCCAATCCCAGAAGTCTTCCCGGTACATCGTATCCGCCATAGACGGCTTAGGTGCCGCATTCCAGATCATCTCTGCATCCGCATGCCAGTATTCGTAGACTAATTTCCGATACGGCAGATATTCAAAAAAACGCGCCCGGCGTGACATGGTCGCTTCCAGAATCTCATTCCCGAACGTGATCATCACATCCCGGGGACACACTGCACAATACTGATTAGCCACCGTGAAATCAGGTGTCTGGATCGCCTGACTGAAATCCTGTGGTTCAGGTCGACGCACCTTCACACCATGTGATTCAAGCAGGGCAGCAAACCCAGCCAGTTCCTCGTTCGTTTTGTCGATCATCGCCTGTGGCTTCAGGCCACTCGGAAACGGAATCTGATCGGCCAGACCGGAGTCACGCAGCTTCGGATGACTGCCTGGCTCAGTGGGCTCAAAACACGCCTGATCAGCACTGCCGACCACCACTTCCTCCAATGGGTCCCATTCATTCCAGGCATTCACAATCTTTGAGTTATGCAAACTAAAACCTCCAGTTACTGTGCAGGTGAGCGCATCAGGCTTTTCGTGCCCAGAAAACACTGTGGCGGATTGGTCTTTCGTCTGTAAAAGACACCGCCCAGTGGATAACTATGATCCGGACTATCTTCAATTAAAAAAATCATACTGCCGTAGTACAGACAAGAGTTCAGGTGGGTGATATAAATGAAAAGTACGCTCAGCTTCAAATACCTTGTCGTAAATCGTCAGGATACTGTAGTGGTCTAATAATGTCTAAGCCATTTCTCACCTCTTCAAATGGTAAGAAAATACTTGACCACTACACTTGAGTATTCATGTGTTATCCACTCCTGGTAAAATATATCGTTTACGACTATTGAGTAATGGCTGCATGGCGATTGCCAGTCCGCCGATTAATGAAACAGAAAAAAACAGTTCAGTTGCGACAAAGGTAAAGCCTGCACATAAAATACCTGCGGTTGCTGCCAGACTGACCCCGGCAGTAAAGCGGAAGTTATAAGCCAGATTCCGTTCAAAGTCTGTGGCTAACTGCAACAGAGAACACAACGCGTGCAGATTGCCTTCCATCAGTATAATCTGCGCGGTATCGGTCGCTGCTGTGGTCGCACCCCGTAATGAGACCGACACATCAGCCTGACGCATCGCGACCGCATCATTGATACCATCCCCGATAAAACAGACCCGGTGTCCGGCCTGTTGCAATGCACTGACCCGGTCTGCTTTTTCTCCCGGCAGCGTATTGGCGATATAGTCCATATCAAGCTGCTGTGCCAGATGGCGCGTCGGTACCTCCTGATCACCTGACACGATATACAGCCGCAAGCCCTGTGCCTGCAGTGCCTGAATCACTTGTGGCACCTCCGGACGCACCGTGGGTTGTAACTCAATACACCCCACCAGGCTATCATCGACGGCAATCATCACCAGCGAATGACCATTCTGCTGGCAGGTTTGTGTCAGCGTGATGATCTCTTCCGGTAACACAATGCCTTCCGCTGACATGAAGCGATCGCTGCCAACCCGGATCAACGGGGCATGCTCATCCTGCGTATCAGGCCTATCTGATACCAGACGGACTTTCAGCCCCAGACCCAGTGCATAATGTACTGGCTTCACAGCAGGCAGATCCAGTGCCTGCACATCGGCAGCAGTCAGAATGGCCTGGGCAATCGGATGCGTCTGACGGGCTTCCGCTGCGGCTGCCAGTGCCAGCACCCGGTCCGCAGACCAACCCTGAACAGGGTGTACCGCAGCAACTTGTGGCTGATCCAGCGTCAGGGTGCCGGTTTTATCGAACAGGATGGTATCAATCCCGCTGAACTGTTCCAGCGCACGGCCATCTTTCACTAAGATGCCGCGCTCAGCCGCCAGATTTAAAAAGTTCAGGACACCAAGTGGCCCAGACATCTGAGTCGCAAAGGTCGAATTAGCACCCAGCAAGGTAATTGCACCCACAGCCCCCAGCCAGGGCCAGCTGACAATACTC